>NZ_JBHLUH010000013.1:0-267327 GCF_042433955.1 Phytohabitans kaempferiae
CCGCTTCGCGACGCGGGACGCTGCCGCGCGTCCGGTCACCGTCGATTTTCGAGTTAGAGATCTTTCGCGGTCGAGGTTCGCGCTTTGCGTCGCGGTTCGATTCCGGCGTGACTGAGGGGAGCTGCCGCGATGCCCGTCGCGCTCCGGGCCGCTGCTCCCGCAGCCGCACCCTCCGCGTCCGCAAGATCCCGACCTGGCCCAGCGCGGGCGCGCCTCGGTCCCGGGCGGCAGGTCGGGTCCGCGTTCAACAGAGCTGTCGAGCTGGGCGCACCAACACGCCCAATCGCCGGCACGCTCCCTCAGTTGCGCGATAGGTCGGGATAGTTCGTTGGCCCGGCGGCGCTCGGTCCGCCCACCGGGCAGGGCAAGCCCTGGATCAAGACGAGTTATGGCTACTATGACGCCACAGGTCGTCTAGATCCGGCAGGCTCGCTGTGTTCACTGGCGTGTGGGGCGCTGGCTCGCCGCGCCGGCGTGCGGCCTGATGGCCGGGCCTCCACATCGAACGCCCGGTCAGCGCGCTCGCGCGTGCCCACACCGGCCCTGTTGCCACGCCGCCGCCGGGCCTGGTCGCCTTCGCAAAAGGGGGGCTATGTCAGGGACATAGATCCTTGCGGCCGGTTTGAAAGGGCTATGTCCCCGACAACGTCCACACCCCGCGGGTCCGGCGCGGCTGGCCCACCGGACCCGGCATCCACACCACCAGCCCCAGCATCCGGCGACCATCCCGGCGGTTGGGCGCACCGGCGCGCCCAGCTCGACAGCTTCTCCCACAGACGACACGTGGTCCGAACGCGGCCCAGCCACGCGACCACCTCGACCCGGTCGTCCTCGCCAAGCGCCTCGCCACCATCGACGTGCTCTCCCGGGGGCGGATGCGGATGCTCACCGTCGGCCTCGGCACGCTGCCCGGCGAGGCGCGCGGTCGGCGTCGACTTCGCCAGCCGCGGCCGGCGGGCCGACGAGGCGATCGACCTGCTGCGCCTGCTATGGAGCGGCGGCCCGGAGGGGGTGAGCTTCCACGGCGAGTTCTTCGACGTCGACGACCTGTGCTGCTACCCCAAACCACATGGCGGCGGCGCGCTGCCGATCCACATTGGCGGGTCGAGCCGAGCCGCCGCGCGCCGGGCCGGCCGGCGGTACGGCCGCTCCCGGCCGCCCGCTCAGGATGTGCGTGAGTTGGCGAGCACCGCGCGCTCGCGCAGGTCGCTGACGGTCTGCCAGGTCGCCACCGCGTCCTCGAAGTGACCGCACGCCACCTGCGCGTCGCCGAGCGTGGCGAGCGTACGGGCCTGCCGGAGCGGCATCGCCAGGCAGCCCCACACGTCGGCCGCGTCGGTGAGCATCTGCACCGCGGTCGCGACCCGCCCCTCGACCAGCGCCAGCTCGCCGAGCCCGTGCAGCGCGGCCGCGTGGCCGGAGCGGCGGGCCAGGCCGAGCGTGTCGAACGCCCGGATCGCCTGCGTGTACGACTGCCGGGCCGCGCTGGCCCGCCCGGTGGACTGGGCGAGCTGGCCCTGGCCGACCTGTACCGCCGCCGCCAGCGCCCGGTCGCCCATCGCCGCGGCCAGGTCGGCCGCCTCGGCGAAGTGCGCCGCCGCCTCGTCGAGGTGCCCGCGCTCCCGGTCGACCTTGCTGAGCCGGCGCAGCACGCCCGCGATCCGGCGCCGGTCGCCCAGGCCGCGCCAGAGGCACAGCGCGTGCGCGTACCACTCGGCCGCGGCCGGCAGCTCCTCCTGGTCGAAGTGGAGGTCGCCGAGCGCTTTGTACGCGACCGCCCGCGCGCCCGGGGTGCCGGCCGCCTCGGCGAGATCGACCGCGCGCCGCACGTGGCCGTCGGCGCGGTCGAAGTGGCCGGTCAGCCGGTACGCGGCACCGGCGTGCGCGAGGGCCTCGGCCTCCCGGCCGCGGTCGCCGGTGGCGTGGAAGAGCCGGGCCGCGCGGTCGGCGTAGGTGAGCCGGGCGCCGACGTCGTCGAGCGCGGCGGAGAGGCGGGCCAGGCCGAGCAGCACCACCGCCTCGCCGAACACCTCGCCCTCGGCCCGCACCGCCGCCAGCGCCCGCTGGTGCGTGCCCTGCCACTCCTCGTAGCGGCCGCCGATCTCGAAGAAGTTGACCGCCGCGTGGGCGATCTCCCAGGCGGCGTGCGGGCGGCCGTCGTCGGCGGCCTGCTGGACGAGGTCGCGCAGCGTCGGGCTCTCGGCCACGAACCAGTCCAGCGGCGCGGCGCCGACCGCCTTCGCCAGCCGGGCGCCGATCCGCCAGCGCGCGGTGCCGCCGGTGGCGAGCCGGGGACGCCGCTCGGTGGGCGCCTCCCGGTCGGGAAGCCGCCGGTCGGCCTCGCCCGCCAGCCAGAGCCAGGCGCCGAGGGCGCGGTCGACCGAAGCGACGCGCTCGGCGGGCGGGTCGTCGGCGAGCGCGCGCTCCCGGGCGAACCACCGCACGAGCGGATGCAGCCGGTATCGGGGGCCGTCGGCACTGGCCTCGACGTCGAGCAGGTTGGCCTCGACGAGCTCGGCGGTGGCGTCCTCCCCGCGGTCTTCGGCGACGCCGAGCACGGCCGCGGAGACCCAGGCCGGCAGCGCGTCGACGTCGAGCAGGGCCAGCCGGCGCAGCGCGGTGCGGGCATGCCCGCTCAGCCCGCGGTAGCCGCTCTCCAGGCTGCCGCGTACGTCGATCTCGCCGACCCGCAGCTCGTCGAGGGCGCGCTCCTGGTCGGCGAGGCGGTCGGCGAGGCGGGCCAGTGGCCAATGTGGACGGCTGACCAGCCGGGCCGTGGCGGCGCGCAGCGCGAGCGGGAGCCCGCCGCAGAGCTGGACGACGCGGTGCAGCGCGCAGCCCTGGCCGGCGGCCCGCTCCGGCTGCACGGCCGCGCGCACGAGCCTCTCGGCGGCGGCCGGGGACAGCGGCGCCAGGTGCACCGAGCGGGTCCCGGCGAGCGTGGTGAGGCGGGACCGGCTGGTGATCACCACCGCGCACTTCGCGCCGCCCGGGAGCAGCGCCCGGACCTGGCGGCCCCCCTCGGCGTTGTCGAGCAGCACGAGGACCCTCCGGCCGGCGAGCTGGCTGCGGTAGAGCTGCACGCGGCCCGCCTCGTCGGGCGGGATCGCCTCCGGCAGCACGCCGAGCGCGGCGAGGAAGCCGGCGAGCACCTCGGCGGGCTCGGCCGGGCGGCTCGTGGAGCCGCCGAGGTCGGCGTAGAGCTGCCCGTCCGGGAAGTCGTCGACCAGCCCGTGCAGCGCGTGCACCGCCAGCGCGCTCTTGCCCACGCCGGGCATCCCGTGCACCACCGCGACGGCGGGGCGCCCGGCACCGTCCGGCCGCTCGTCGCCGACGAGCCCGCGCAGCCGCTCCACCTCGGCCTCGCGCCCGGTGAAGTCGGCGATGTCGGGCGGGAGCATCGCCGGGCGGGGCCGGGTCCACGTGGTGGTCACGGCCTCCGCCGGCCGCGGCGCCGCGGCCGGCGGAGGCATCTCGCCGACCAGCACCTCGAGGTGCGCCTTGGAGAGGGCGGGGCCGGGGTCGACGCCCAGCTCGTCGGCGAGGATGCGGCGGCCGGTCTGGTACACGGCGAGCGCGTCGGCCTGCCGGTCGGAGCGGTAGAGCGCGATCATCAGCTGCGCGCGCAGCCGCTCGGCGAGCGGGTAGGCCGCCACCAGGCCGGTCAGCTCGGCCACGAGCTGGGCGTGCCGGCCGAGCGCCAGGTCGGCCTCGATGCGGCTCTCCAGCGCGGCCATCCGGGCCTCCTCCAGCCGTGGCAGCTCCACGTCGGCGAGGAACTCGGTCACGTCGGTCAGCGCCGGCCCGCGCCACAGCGTCAGCCCGGAGCGGAAGTGCCCCGCGGCCTCGGCGTGCCGCCTCTCCTTGAGTGCCGCCTGGCCGAGCTGGGTGAGGCGCTCGAACTCCGCGAAGTCGAAGCGCGCCGTGCCGATCCGCAGCAGATAGCCGGGGCGTTGCCGGACGATCGACGCGCCCTCGCCGAGCAGCTTGCGCAGGCGCGAGATGTACGTGTAAATCTGTGCGTTCATGGTCGCTGGTGGCTCGGCGCCCCAGAGCAGGGCGCTGAGCTGGTGGTCGGAGATCATCCGCTCACGGGCGAGTAGCAGTGCGGCGAGCACCGTGCGCTGCTTCGAGCCGTCCAGCGAGTTGCGGTCGTCATCGGTCCAAATCTCGACCGGCCCGAGAATGCGAAGCTCCATCTGGCCTCCCTCCATGTTGGAGCGTCGGTGTCAGACTCTGGGATGGCGGCTCAGATTGAATAGCCGATGACATCTGTCGAAACGTTGCCCCTGCAATAAATGAAGGTCAACGATGCTTCTTAACACAAGTGTCCCCCGGTTTTGATCTGGCTCCCCGCGAAGAATGTATGTTGCGGGCTTGCGCAGTGTCAACGGAACACACAGAAGCTTGAGGTAACACGCTGGACATGTGGAGTCACTCGAGAGGTCGATGAAATATGGACTTTTAACCGTCAAATCGGTCTACTTTGTCTGGTCTATCTGTGTGCATTGTCCAAAAAACGGCGCTTTATGGCGTGACGAATACCGTCGGACTCCCGACCAATAATCGGGACGCGAAACCGGCTCGTATTTATGTACCGAGCAGTAATCCATGCGATTTGATAAGCGTCGGAAGCCCGACGTATCACGGATGTGGGCGCACGCATCGCGGGCCGGCACGCGTGGTGCGTACCGGCCCGTGTAATCTGCAATTTCCATTTGTTGCGACGCATCTTCCAGCGTGCTTTTATGGGGTCGCCAAATTGGGCGCCCGAAAATGGCGCCAAGAAATTGTGGCAGAAGTCTCATCGAAGGAGATGTACGAGGTGGATGACCGGTCCTACCGGGTGTTCCGACCCCTGCGGGCTCCCTCCGTTCGCCTGGTGTGCTTCCCGCACGCGGGCGGCACGGCAACCTTCTTCCGGACCTGGGCCGACCGCCTACCCGGCGTCGAGGTGCTGGCCATCCGGTACGCCGGACGGCAGGACCGGCTCGCCGACCCGTTTCCCGGGTCGCTGGCCGAGCTGGCCGACGAGGTGACCGCCGCCCTGGTGCCGCTGCTCGACACGCCGGTCGCGTTCTTCGGGCACAGCATGGGCGCGCTGCTCGCCTTCGAGGTGACCAGCCGCCTGGAGGAGCGGCACGGCGTCTCGCCGGCGCGGCTCCTCGTCTCCGGCCGGCCGGCCCCGCACCGGGCGGCGCCGTGCAGCCTGCACCTGGCGGACGAGGCGGGGCTGCTGGCCGAGGTCGAGCGGCTGGGCAACCCCGACCCGCTCGTCTTCGCCGACCCCGAGCTGCGGGCGCTGGTGCTGCCCGCGCTGCGCGACGACTACCGGCTGCTGGAGACCCATGACTTCGCCCGGCGTGCGGTGCGCGCGGGGATCGTCGCCTACGGCGGCGACCGCGACCCGGCGTGCGGGCTGCGCGCTCTGCCGGCGTGGGCGGAGCTGACCACCGGCGGCTTCGCCCAGCGGGTCTTCCCCGGCGACCACTTCTATCTGGTGGCGTGCGAGCCCGCGCTCGTGGCCGACGTCGCCGGCCGGCTGAGCGCCGCGCCGCTTCCGCGCGCCTGAGCCGCTGCTCAGCGCGCCGGACGGGTCGGACGCGCAGCGCCGCGGCCAGGCGCCCGGTGGGGGCGCGAGGCTGCACATGCCACCAGGGTGCCGGGTCGCCGGACGGAAGTCAGTAGCGCTGGTGCCCGACTCGGGGGTGGTGCTAGGTGCAGTCCGATCCGGGCACTTACGTCCTGGTGTCGGCCGGGCCGCAGCGAATAGCGTGACCGCGTCCAAACGGCTGGTTTCGCGTGAGGAGCAGCTCGGTGACCGCCTATCGCGTCATTCCGCTCGACGAGGAGCTCGCCTGGACGGTGCGCGGTAGCCTGCGAGCGCCCGGATACCGCCATCCGGCGTACGTCGACATCGCCGACGCGCTGGGCCCGTGCCGGGTCTGCCTGCGCCCGTTCCGGGTCGGGGTGGAGCGGCGCATCCTGTTCACCTACGACCCGTTCCGCCGTCACCGCTCGTTCCCGTTGCCCAGCCCGGTGCAGATCCACGAGAACGCGTGCAGCGTCTACACCGGACACGCCGTCCCCGCCGAGCTGGCCGACCTGCCGATGACGCTCGACGGGTACGGGGCCGGTCGCGAGCTCATCACCGAGGAGCGGCCGACGTCCTTCGCCGAGCTGGAGCCGGCGATCGCCCGCGTCTTCGTGCGCCCCTCGGTGGGCTACATCCATCTGCGTGACACCTTGAGCGGCTTCTTCATCTGCGAACTCGTGCGCTCCGACGCGATGGACCTGGCTTCCTGAGCGGTCAGACAGTCGGCGCCGGTAGAGGTGCCCTATAGAGAAGGTATAGGCCACCCCGGCAGCCTTTGGGCCATGTCCGACAACGATCGTCCGGTCGCGCTCGTCACGGGGGGCTCGCGCGGTATCGGACGTGCCGTGGTGCGCCGCCTCGCCGAGGACGGCTTCGACGTCAGCTTCTGCTACCGGTCCAACGCGGAGGCCGCCGAGCTGCTGGCCAAGGAGTGCCAGGAGTTGGGGGCGCGCGTCCTGGCCCGCCGGGTCGACGTGGCCGAGCGGGACGGGGCTCACGCGTTCGTGGAGGAGACCGAGCAGGAGCTGGGTCCGGTCCACGCCGTGGTCACCAGCGCCGGCATCACCCGCGACCGCCCGCTCGCCCTCATGGCGGACGAGGACTGGGACGCGGTACTGCGCACCAACCTGGACGGCACATACCACATCTGCCGGGCACTGGTCCGCCGGCTCATGCGCCGCCGGGCCGGCTCGGTCATCACGGTGTCGTCGGTCGCCGCGTCCGGCAACGCCAACCAGACCAACTACGCGGCGTCCAAGGCCGGCATCATCGGCTTCACGCAGTCGCTGGCCCGGGAGGTCGGCCGGTACGGCATCCGCGCCAACGTGGTGGCGCCGGGACTGATCGACACCGACATGACGACGCAACTGCCCGAGAAGGTCGCCGCCGAGTTGCTCGGTCGCATCCTGCTGGGCCGCTTCGGCACGGCCGAGGAGGTCGCCAACCTGGTCTCCTTCCTCGCCTCGCCGCGGTCGTCCTATGTGACCGGACAGGTATTCCGCGTCGACGGCGGCATCACCACCTGACTTGTAGGGAGCGACATGCAGCAGATGTACGGTTCGGCGATCACCGGGATCGCCGCCTACCGGCCGACCAACCTCGTCTCCAACGTTGAGCTCGCCGAGCGCACCACGGTCGATCCCGAGTGGATCGAGTCGCGCACCGGCATCAAGACGCGGTACCACGCCACCGACGAGGAGGACATGGTCACCATGTCCGCCGACGCCGGCCAGAAGGCGATCGCGATGGCCAACGTGGACCCGGCCGAGATCGACCTCACCATCGTGGCGACGGCGACCCGCCGCCAGCGGATGCCCGGCATCGGCCCGCAGGTGGCGACCCGCATCGGCCTGCCCGCCTCCGGCGCGTACGACCTGAACGCGGTCTGCGCCGGCTTCACGTACTCGGTCTCGATGGCCTCGAACGCGGTGCGCGTCGGCGACGCACGCAACGTGCTCGTGGTCGGCGTGGAGCGCACCAGCGACTGGATCAACCCGGAGGACCCGGACACGTTCGTCATCTTCGGCGACGGCGCCGGCGCGGTGGTCGTCTCCCGGTCCACCGAGGACGAGATCGGCCCTACGGTGTGGGGCAGTGACGGCGGGCGGCACAAGGTGCTCGGGCTGACCGAGATGCCGGACGGCCGCGAGTTCGTCACGATGGACGGCCCGCTGGTCTACAAGTGGTCGACCGCGACCATGCCGGGCGTCGCCGAGCGCGCCTGCGCCGCCGCCGGCATCTCACTCTCCGATGTGGACTGGTTCGTGCCGCACCAGGCCAACCGCCGCATCATCGACACGCTCACCCGCACGCTGAACTTCCCGAAGGACCGGGTCATGTTCGACGTCGTGGACACCGGCAACACCTCGGCCGCCTCGGTGCCGCTGGCGCTGTCCCGGCTGTACGAGACCGGCCGCACCAGCCCCGGCGACCGCGTGCTGCTGCTCGGCTTCGGCGCCGGCCTCACGTACGCCGGCCAGATCATCCGCATGCCGTAACACGGGCTCCACCGCCCGTCCGCCCAATCCGAGAGGAACCGACCACAGATGAGCCAGGAAGAGATCACCACCGAGATCGTGCGCCTGATCCGGCAGGAGATGCCGGACGTGGAGGGCGACATCACGCCGGACTCGAAGTTCGAGGAGCTGGGCATGGACTCGCTCACCCGGGTCGACCTGCTCGCCGCCGTGGAGCGGTCGTTCGGCCTGGAGGTGCCGGACGACGCCGTCGCCTCGCTGCTGCGGGTGCGCGACCTGACCGACTTCCTCGCCACCAGCAAGGCAGCCGTCTGACCATGGACGAGACCAGGCCGCTGTCGGTGGGGCAGGAGTCGCTGTGGCTCCTGCACAAGCTGGCCCCGGACAGCGCGGCGTACAACCTCGCGGGAGGCGCCCGGATGGCGCCCGCGCCGGACGTGCCCGTGCTGGCGCGCGCGGTGCGGGCCCTGTCCGCCCGGCACGACGGGCTCCGGTCCGTCTTCGTCGAGGCGGACGGGCGGCCCCGCCGGGCCGTGCTGCCGCCGGAGGCCAACACGCTGGACGTACGCGACGTGCCGGAGGTCGACGACGAGCGGCTCTGGGAGCTGGTGCTGGAGGTGACCCGGGAGCCGTTCGCGCTGACCGGGACCCGAGCCGGCGACGGGCCGGCGACCCCGTTCCGCGCGGTGCTGCTGCGCCGCCGCGAGGACGCCGTGTTCCTGATGGTCACGCACCACCTCGTCACCGACGCCACCTCGCAGTGGCTGCTGTGGCGGGACCTGATCGCGGCGTACGAGGCGTACGCCACCGGCGCCGAGCCGGACATGGCGCCCGTCCGGGCCAGCTACGACGACCACGTGGCCCGGGAGGCGCGCCTGCTCGACTCGCCGAGTGGGCAGCGGATGGCCGGCCACTGGCGTGAGGTCCGCGCCGGCTCGGTCGCCGCCGAGCTGCCGACCGACCGGCCCCGCCCGCCGTTCCAGTCGTTCCAGGGCGCGAGCGTGGCCAGCCGCCTCCCCGACGAGGTGGCCGAGGGCGTGCGGGCGACCGCCGCGCGGGTCGGCGTCTCGCCGTTCGCGTTCCTGCTCGGCACGTTCCAAGGGCTGCTGTACCGGCACACCGGCCAGCCGGACTTCACCGTCGGCTGCCCCGCCTCGACCCGCCGGGCCGCGGCCCGGGAGGTGGTCGGCTACTACGTCAACCCGATCCTGCTGCGCGCCCGGTTCGCCCGGGCCACCACCTTCGCGGACGCGGCGGTCGCCGCCAACCACCAGGTGCGGCAGGGGATGGCGAGCGCGGCGTACCCGTACCCGCTGGTGGCCCGGGAGGCGGCCGGACCGCTCTTCCGCATCTCGGTGACGATGGTGGCCGCCGACCGGTTCGGCGCCACGCTGGAGCGGGCCGTCGCCGGCGAGGTCATGCACGTGGCCGGGGTGAAGATGTCCTATATGGAGCTTCCGCACATGGAAGGCCAGTGCGACCTCACGGTGGAGTTCACCCAGGACGCCTCGGCCCTCCTCGTCGTCTTCCGCTACGACACCGACCTGTTCGAGCGGGCGACCGTGGACCGGCTCCTGGAGCACTTCGTCCGGCTGGTCGAGGCCGGCGTCACCGACCCGCTCACGAAGATCGCGAAGGCGCCGCTGGTCAGCGCCGCGGAACGGCAACGACTGCTGGCGATGGGGACCTGAGGGGGAGGGCACCATGGCGCGCGCGCCGCTCAAGGGCATTCTCGAGACGATCGGCAACACTCACCTGGTCGAGCTGGAGGGACTGTTCCCCACGCTCAACGCGCGCGTGTACGCGAAGCTCGAACGCTTCAACCCGGGCGGCAGCGTCAAGGACCGGTCGGCGCTCTCGATGCTGCTCGGCAAGATCCGCTCGGGCGAGCTGCGCCCGGGACGCTCCACAGTGGTCGAATCCAGCTCCGGCAACCTCGCCATCGGCATCGCCCAGATCTGCCGCTACTTCGGGCTCCGGTTCGTCTGCGTCGTGGACGCCAAGACGACCCAGCAGAACCTCGCGATCCTGCGGGCGTACCAGGCGATCGTCGAGGTGGTCACCGACCCCGACCCGGTCACCGGCGAGTACCTGCCGGTCCGCCTGCGACGCGTGCGCGAGCTCGTCGCCGAGCTGCCCGACGCGTACTGGCCCAACCAGTACGCCAACCTGCTCAACCCCCGGGCGCACGAGCGCACGATGCGGGAGATCGCCGAGGCGCTGGACGGCCGGGTCGACTTCCTGTTCTGCTCGGCCAGCACCGGCGGCACGCTGCGCGGCGCGGCCACGTACATCCGCGAGCACGGCCTCGCCACGCGGATCGTCGGCGTGGACGCGGTCGGCAGCGTGCTCTTCGGCGGCCCGTCCGGCAAGCGGCTCATCCCGGGGCACGGCGCCGCGGTCAAGCCCGAGGTGCACGACCCGTCCGTGGCGCACGAGGCGGTGTACGTCAGCGACCTCGAGTGCGTGGTCGCCTGCCGGACGCTGACGATCCGGGAGGCGATCCTGGCCGGCGGCTCGTCCGGCGCGACCGTGGCGGCGCTGGAGAAGCTCGCCCCACGGATCCCGCGCGGCAGCACCTGCGTGCTGGTCTTCCCGGACGGCGGCGACCGGTACCTCGACACGATCTACAACGACGAGTGGGTCATCTCGCACTTCGGCGAGGTCTCCCACCTCTGGAAACAGGAGGAGTCCGGACTTTGAGGATCATCGGCCACGACACCGTACGGGACCTGCTGGCGGGGCGGGAGCGGGAGCTGATCGAACTCGTCGCGGACGCGTACCGCCGCCACGACGAGGGCCTGTCGGCGCTGCCCCACTCGGTCTTCCTGCGCTTCCCGGAGCAGCCGCGGGACCGCATCATCGGCCTGCCCGGCTTCCTCGGCGGCGAAGGCGGTCACGACGCGGTCGCCGGCATCAAGTGGATCGCCTCCTTCCCCGGCAACATCGACCATGGCATCGCCCGGGCGAGCGCCTCGATCATCCTCAACTCGCTGGCGGACGGGCGGCCCGAGGCGTTCCTCGAAGGGTCGCTGATCTCGGCCAAACGCACCGCGGCCAGCGCGGCGCTCGGCGCCCGGCTGCTCGCCGGCGACCGTACCCCGACCGGGGTGACGCTGATCGGCTGCGGCGTCATCAACGCCGAGATCCTGCGCTTCCTCGCCGCCGACAACCCGAAGCTCGCCTCGGTCACCGTCTTCGACACCGACCCGCGCCGCGCCGAGGCGTTCGCCGCCGGCTGCGCGGAGATCGCGCCCGACGCGGCGGTGACGGCCGCGGCCGGGCTGGCCGAGGCGGTCGGCGCGCACGACCTGGTCTCGATCGCGACCACCGCGGCGACCCCGCACATGGACCTGGCCGCGACCCGGCCGGGCGCGGTGGTGCTGCACATCTCGCTCCGCGACCTGACCGTCCCGGCGATCCTGGCCAGCCACAACGTCGTCGACGACGTCGACCACGCGCTGCGCGAGCGCACCTCGCTGCACCTGGCCGAGCAGGAGACCGGCCACCGCGACTTCGTGGACGCGAGCGTCGGCGCGCTGCTGCGCGGCACCGCCACGCTCCGGCCCGAGCCGGGGCGGCCGCTCGTGTACTCGCCGTTCGGCCTCGGCGTGCTCGACCTCGCCCTCGCCCGCTACGTCCGCGACGAGGCCGCCCGCCGAGGGCTCGGCACCGCGGTGGACGACTTCCTGCCCGCACCCGCGCACCACGTCGAGGAGCAACGATGACCGTCCCTCTGCACGAGCTCGTCGCGCGGCAGGCCGCGCGTACCCCCGACGCGGTCGCCGTCGCGGACGAGCGGCAGGAGATCACGTACGCCGAGCTGGACCACCGGGCCAACCGCACGGCACACCTGCTGCGCGCCCGGGGGATCGGCCCGGAGTCGCTGGTCGCGGTCTGCCTGCCGCGTGGCGTCGAGCTGGCCGCGGTGCTGCTCGGCGTCTGGCGGGCCGGCGCGGCGTACGTGCCGCTCGACCCCGGCCACCCCCGGGACCGGATCGGCTGGGTCCTGGCCGACACGGCCGCGCCCGTGGTGGTGACCGAGGAGAGCCTGGTCGGGCTGGTCGACGGTACCGGCGCCGAGGCGCTCGCGATCGACCTCGCGGCCGCCGAGCGGGACGCCCTGCCGGACACCGCGCCGGCGGTACCGGCCGACCCGGCCCGCGCCGCGTACGTCATCTACACCTCCGGCTCCACCGGGCGCCCCAAGGGCGTCGTCGTCGACCACGCGGGCATCGCCAACCGGGTCATGTGGACGGTGGGGGAGCACAAGCTCACCGAGACCGACCGGGTACTCCAGAAGACCTCGCTGAGCTTCGACGCGGCCGGCTGGGAGGTCTTCGCCCCGCTGGTCAGCGGCGGTGTCGTGGTGATGGCCCCGCCCGGCGCGGAGCGCGAGCCGGCGACCCTGGTACGCGCCGTCGCGGCGGGCCGGATCACCGTGCTCCAGGGCGTGCCGTCCGTGCTGCGCCTGCTCGCCGACGAGCCCGGCTGGACGGAGTGCACCACGCTGCGGCTGGTCTTCTCCGCCGGCGAGACGCTCAGCGCCGAGCTGGCCCGCCGGCTCGCCGAGCCGACCGGCGCCCAGGTGTGGAACACGTACGGCCCGACCGAGTGCTCGATCGACGTGACCGCGCAGCCGTACGACCCGGCGCAGGAGGCCGGCCCGGTGCCGATCGGCCGCCCGATCGAGAACATGCGCGTCTTCGTCCTCGACGAGGAGGGCGACCCGGTGCCGATCGGGGTCGTCGGCGAGCTGTACGCGGCCGGCGTCGGCGTGGGCCGCGGCTACCTGGGCCGCCCCGACCTGACCGCCGAGCGCTTCGTGCCGGACCCGTTCGGCGCGTCCGGCGCCCGCCTCTACCACACCGGCGACCTGGCCCGGTGGCGGGCAGACGGCACGCTCGAGTTCCTCGGCCGTGGCGACCAGCAGGTGAAGGTCAACGGCGTACGCATCGAGCCGGCCGAGGTGGAGGCCGGGCTCCAGGCGCATCCGGACGTCCGGGACGCGGTGGTGGTGGCCCGCGAGGGCGGCGCGGGCAAGCAGCTCGTGGCGTACCTGGTCGCCCGCCGCCAGGTGCCCGGCGACGAGCTGCGCACGTTCCTGCGGGAGCGGCTGCCCGAGCCGCTGATCCCCTCGGTCTTCGTGCCGATGGACGCGTTCCCGCTGACCACCAGCGGCAAGGTGGACCGTGGCGCGCTGCCCGACCCGGCCGTCGTGGCCGCCGAGCGGGGCGCCGGCCACGTCGCCCCGCGTACGCCCGAGGAGCGGCTGGTCGCCCAGGTGTGGGAGCAGTTGCTCGGCGTCGAGCGGGTCGGCGCGCACGACGACTTCTTCGCGCTCGGCGGCTCCTCGCTGGTGCTGACCCGGCTGGCGAACGCGCTGCGCAAGGCCTCCGGCGGCGAGGTGCAGCTGCGCGGCCTCTTCGGCGCCGCGACGGTGGAGGCGCAGGCCAAGCTGATCGCCGGCGGCCGGCAGGCGGTGCCCGCGGTGACGCCGGTACCGCGCGACGAGCCGCTGCCGCTCTCCACCGGCCAGCACCGGCTCTGGTTCCTCAACCAGATGCACCCCGGCAGCCCGGAGTGGGTCGCGCCGCTCTTCCTGCGCCTGCCCGTGGGGACCGGGGCGCACCACGTGCACGCCGCGCTGGACGCGCTGGAGGCCCGGCACGAGGCGCTGCGCACGCGGTACGTCACGGTGGACGACGAGCCGCGCCAGGTGGTCGTCGCCCCACGGCCGGTGGAGCTGCGCGTCGTCGACGCCGGCGAGGGCGACAGCTTTTCCGGTGCCGCTCGTCGCGTCGCGGGCACGCGACCCGACGAGCGGCACCCAACGGACCTCGAGCTGCTCTTCGCCGAGCAGTTCGCCCGCGGCTTCGACCTCATCGACGGTCCACTCTGGAGGGCCATGCTGGTGCGGTCCGAGGGGGCCGGCCCGGTCCTCCTGGTCACCGTGCACCACATCGCGACCGACGGATGGTCCACCGTGGTCCTCGAACGGGAGCTGCGTGAGCTGTGCGCGGCCGCGGTCGAGGGGCGGGCGGCGGCGCTGCCCGAGCTGCCGGTGCAGTACGCCGACTACGCCGCCTGGCAGCGTGCCCGCCTCACCGACGAGGTGATCGAGCGGGAGCTGGACCACTGGCGGCCGGCGCTCGCCGGGCTGCCCGCGCTGGAGCTTCCCACCGACCGGCCGAGGCCGCCCGAGCGCGACCCGCGCGGGGCCGGCGTACGGCTGTCCCTCTCGGCCCGGCTCACCGACGCGCTCACCGCGCTCGGCCGGCGGCACGGGGCGACCCCGTTCGTCACGCTGCTGACCGCGTACGCGGCGCTGCTGTCCCGGTACAGCGGGCAGGACGACCTCGGCATCGGCACGCCGGTGGCCGGGCGGACCCGCCCCGAGGTGGAGGGGGTCGTCGGCTTCTTCCTCAACTCGCTCGTGCTCCGCTGCGACCTGACCGGCGACCCCACGTTCGTCCAGGCGCTGGAGCGCGTGCGGGCCGCGAGCATGACCGGCTTCGCGCACCAGGAGCTGCCGTTCGAGCGGCTGGTGGACGAGCTCCAGCCGGTCCGCGACCTGTCCCGCACGCCGCTGTACCAGGTGGCGTTCGACCTCCAGGACGAGGGCTTCACGACGGTCGCGGCGGACGGCGCGCTGATGGACGCGTTCCAGCGCTCGTGGCGCGTGGCCAAGACCGACCTGACGCTCTTCATGTGGCGGCAGGAGGACGGCTCGCTCACCGGCGCGCTGGAGTACGCCACCTCGCTCTTCGACGAGTCGACCGTGCAGCGCATGGCCGACCACCTGGTGCGGCTGCTGGAGGCGGTCGTCGCCGACCCCGAGGCGCAACTGTCCACAGTGGACTTCTCGTCGATACACGAGCGGCGGGTCATGGCGCAGTGGAACGACACCGCCGCGCCGCTCCCCACCGCCGCGGTGCCGGACTTGGTGCGGGCGCGGGCGCTTGCGACCCCGGACGCGGTCGCGCTGGAGATCGGTGAGCTGCGGCTGACGTACGGCGAGCTGGAGGAGCGGGCCACGCGCCTCGCCCACCACCTGCGCGAGCGGGGTGTGCGGCGGGAGTCGACGGTGGGCGTGCTGCTCGACCGCGGCGCCGACCTGATCGTCTCGCTGCTGGCGGTCTGGAAGGCGGGCGGCGCGTACGTGCCGCTGGATCCGGCCTTCCCGGCCGACCGGCTCGGCGCGATGATGGCCGACTGCGGGGCGACGCTGGTGCTCACCCGGTCCCGGTACGCCGACCGGTTCAGCGGCGTGGAGTGCGTGCTGGTCGACGCCGAGCGCTTCGAGATCGCCGAGCGGGCGGCCACGCCGCTGTCCCGCGAGACCGACCAGGACGCGACCGCGTACGTCATCTTCACCTCCGGCTCGACCGGCCGCCCCAAGGGCGTCGCGGTGACCCACCGGGGCCTCGCCAACCACGTGCGGTGGGCGGCCGACACGCTCGCCTCCCGGGGTACGGGCGGCGCGCCGCTCTTCTCCTCGGTGGCGTTCGACCTGGTGGTGCCGAACCTCTGGGCGCCGCTGGTGACCGGGCAGCGGCTGTGGCTGCTCCCGCCGGACGTGGAGCTGTCCCAACTCGGCGCGGAGCTGGCGAAGGCGGCGCCGTTCAGCTTCATCAAGCTGACCCCGGGGCACCTGGAGATCCTCGACCCGCCGCGGGCGTTCGCCCCGGTCGTCGTGGTCGCCGGCGAGGCGCTGCCCGGCGCGGTGGCGGAGAAGTGGCGCGGCGTGCTCGGCGACGGCAACCTGGTCAACGAGTACGGCCCGACCGAGGCGAGCGTCGGCACCTGCGTCTACCCCGTCGTCGGGCCGCAGAAGACCGGCGTGGTGCCGATCGGCCGCCCGCTGCCCAACATGACCATGCGCGTGCTCGACGGCAACCTCCGGCCGGTGCCGGTGGGCGTGGTCGGCGAGCTGTACGTGGGCGGCACCGGTGTGGCCCGTGGCTACGTCAACCGGCCCGAGCTGACCGCCGAGAGGTTCCTGCCCGACCCGTGGTCGGCCGGCGCGCGGATGTACCGCACCGGTGACCTCGCCCGCTGGTCCGCCGAGGGCAACGTGGAGTTCCTCGGCCGGGTCGACGACCAGGTCAAGATCCGCGGGTACCGCGTGGAGCTGGGCGAGATCCGCGCCGTGCTGCTCGACCATCCCGAGGTGCGGGACGCCGCGGTCATCGCGCACGAGCAGCGGATCGTGGCGTACGTCGTCGGGACGACCGACATCCGTGAGCACTGCGAGCGCTCGCTGCCGGAGTACATGGTGCCGGCGACGGTCGTCGCGGTGGAGCGGATCCCGCTCAACGCCAACGGCAAGGTGGACCGGCGGGCCCTGCCCGACCCGGGAGAGGCCGCCGTCGCCGAGGAGGTCGTCGCGCCGCGCACGGTGGCCGAGGAGCGGATCGCCGACATCTGGGAGGAGCTGCTCGGCGTCCGCGCCGGGGTGCACCAGAGCTTCTTCGCGCTGGGCGGCCACTCGATCCTCGCGGTCCGGCTGATCGCCCGTATCCAGGCCGAGTTCGAGGTGACCCTGCCGGTCCGCGTGGTGTTCGAGCGGCCCACCATCGCGCACCTGGGCGAGGAGGTCGAGGCGCGGATCCGGGCCGAGATCGCCGCGCTCTCCGACGCCGAGCTGCTCGCCGCGCCGGCCGGCGCCGACAAGGCGTGATCGCGCCGGCCGGCGCCCACCAGATGTGAGGGGACAAAACCATGCACCATCTCATCTCGATCAGCGACCTGACCGACGACGACCTGCACGGGATCGTGGCCCGCGCGGCCCGGTTCGGCACCGGCGGCGTGGCGGGCCGTCCCCTGGAGGGGGCGATCGCCGGCATCTACTTCCGCCGGACCTCGACCCGGACCCGGACCGCCTTCTCGGCCGGCGCGCTGCGGCTCGGCGCGCAGATCATCACGTTCGGGCCGGACGACCTCCAGCTCAACACCGGCGAGAGCACCGAGGACACCGGACGGGTCCTGTCCGGAATGCTCGACCTGCTCGTGGCCCGTACCGCCGACGCCACCGCCGAGCTGCGGTCGTGGGCGGCGGCCGGGCCGATGTCGGTGGTCAACGCGATGAGCGCGGAGGAGCATCCGACCCAGGCCCTGGCTGACCTGACCACGCTCGTGCGCCACTTCGGGCGGGTCGAGGGGCTGCGCCTGCTGTACGTCGGCGAGGGCAACAACACCGCCTCCGCGCTGGCCCTGGCGCTCACCCGCTATCCGGGCACGACGCTGGAGCTGCGGACCCCGACCGGGTACGGCCTCCAGCCGGACGTCGTCGCGACCGCCACCGCGCAGGCGGAGCGGACCGGCGCGGTCTTCGCCGAGCGGCACGACATGGCCGACCCGCCGGAGGACTTCGACGTCATCTACACGACCCGCTGGCAGACCACCGGCACCAGCAAGCCGACGCCGGACTGGCGCGAGGTGTTCGCCCCGTTCCAGGTCACGCAGGCGCTCTGGACCGGCAGCCCGAAGGCCGTGTTCATGCACGACCTGCCGGCGCACCGGGGCGAGGAGGTCACCGCGGAGGTGCTCGACGGCCCGGCCAGCATCGCCTTCGCCCAGGCGGAGAACAAGCTGCACAGCGCGATGGCGGCGCTGGAGTGGTGCTGGGCCGGACGATGACGCTGGCCGAGGCGGCGCCGAAGACGGAGGAGGTACCGCTCCGGCGCAACCGCAACTTCCAGTTCCTCTGGGCCGGGTCGGCACTGTCCATCCTGGCCGAGCGCTTCTCCGCCATGGCGTTCACGCTCGTGGTGATCTGGTCCGGCGGCTCGAAGGTCTCCGCGGGCCTGGTGGCGTTCGCGGCGCTGCTGCCCATGCTCCTGGTGCAGTTGCCGGCCGGGGTGCTGGTCGACCGCTGGAACCGGCGGCGCGTGATGCTCGTCTGCGTCGCCGGCCGGCTGGTCGGCATCGCGAGCGTCACCGCCGCCGTCGCGGCCGACCGCGTGTGGATCCCGCACCTGGCGGTGGTCGCCTTCGCGCAGGGCAGCATGACGGTCTTCTACCAGCTCGCCGAGCGGGCCACGGTCCGCTCGGTGGTGCCCGGCTCGCAACTGCCCGCGGCCATGGCGCAGAACGAGGCCCGTGGGCGGGGCGCCAACTTCGTCGGCCATCCGACCGGCGGCGTGCTCTTCGGGCTGACCGCGTACGCGCCGTTCCTGACCAGCACGGTGTTCTACCTCGCGTCGCTGGTCGCGATGCTGCGGCTGCGTACGCCGGCACAGGCGCCCGGGAAGCGGAAGGGCTCCGGCGTCGGGGCCGGACTGCGGTGGGTCTGGCAGCGGCGGTACTTCCGCACCGCGCTGCTGCTGATCGCGGGCAGCAACCTGCTCTTCCAGGGCATGATCCTGACCCTCCAGGTGGTGATCAAGGAGCAGGACCGCTCGTCCGCGATCGTCGGCCTCATCATGGCCGCCGGGAGCGTGGGCGGCCTGGTCGGTGCGGTCGTCGGCGGCTGGTGGGTACGCCGGATGGCGATGCGCCACATCATGGTCGTCGCGCACCTGGCGTGGGCGCTGGTGATGCCCGCGCTGATCTTCACCAGCCAACCGGTGGCGTTCGGCGGGCTCTTCTTCACCACCTCGCTGATCGGCGCCGCCACCACGGTCGCCGGCATGGTGTACCAGTTGCGGATCACGCCGGACAACATGCAGGGCCGGGTCGGCAGCGTCGTGCTTCTGCTCACCTCGGGCGCCAGCTCGATGGGGGCGCTCGGCACCGGCTTCCTGCTGGAGGCGGTCAGCACCAGGCAGGCGTTCACCGTCATGGCCGCGGTGATGGGACTGCTCGCGGTGGTCACCGCCCTCACCTTCCTCGGCCGGAAAGCGGCCGAGGACGAGAAGGCTACTGACGGTATGGGAAATCTATAGGGCTACATCCGATGCTTGCACCGTCCGAAAATCGAAAGCGCCGGGGAGCGTGTGATGTCTGACAGTTGGAAGCCGCTGGAGATCGATCCGGCCAGCATCGGCGCCGAGGCCAGTGCCGCCGGGCTGGTCAGCTACCTGCGCGGCGCCGCGGGTCTGGACGACCTGCTGGTCCAGGAGAAGGCGCTGGTGTTCCGCGGGTTCAACGTGGCGCCCGGCGAGCTGGACGGCGTGATGGACCTGCTGCTGCCGAACCGCCTGGCGTACGTGCACGGCAACTCGCCGCGCACGAAGGTCGGCAAGAACGTGTACACCTCGACCGAGTACCCGCCCGAGTTCACCATCTCGATGCACAACGAGCTGTCGTACGCCTCGTCGTGGCCCTCCCGCCTGCTGTTCTACTGCGAGAAGGCGGCCACCACCGGCGGTGCCACGCCGGTCGTCGACGCGGCGCTGTGGCTGGATTCGCTCGACCCCGAGGTGCGCGCCGCGTACGCCGACGGGGTCCGGTACACGCAGAACCTGCACGACGGCCTCGGGCTCGGCAAGAGCTGGCAGGACACGTTCGAGACGGACAACCGGGACGAGGTCGAGTCGTTCCTGGCCAACGCCGGCGCGACCTGGCAGTGGCGCTCGGACGGCACGCTCCGGGTCAGCCAGGTGCGCCCCTCGACCATCGCGCATCCGGTGACCGGCGCCGAGGTCTGGTTCAACCAGTCCGACCAGTGGCACGTGGCCGCGCTCGGCGACGAGATCAAGGCGCTCGCCCAGATCATGCCGGAGGAGGACCTGCCGCAGTCGGTGAGCTTCGCGGACGGCACGCCGATCCCCGGCGACTACGCCATCCAGGTCCGCGACCGCGGGCTGGAGAACGCGGTCGACGTCGACTGGGTCGAGGGCGACCTGCTGCTCATCGACAACCTGCTCGTGGGCCACGGGCGCCGGCCGTTCAGCGGCCAGCGGCGCATCCTGGTCGCGATGTCGGACTGAGCGGGCGGAGGGAGATGGCCATGGACCGCGTGCTTCCCTTCACCGTCGAGGCGGACGGCTCGGGCATCGGCGTGATCGAGCACATCGCCAGCGACCGCCAGAAGCTGCGCGGCCTGCTCGTCGAGCACGGCGCGTTGCTGCTGCGCGGCTTCGACATCGGCGGCGTGGACGGCTTCGACCAGGTGGTCCGGGCGCTCTCCGGGGCGCCGCTGACGTACGCCGAGCGCTCCTCGCCGCGCAGCACCATCAAAGGGCAGGTCTACACCTCGACGGACTACCCGCCGGACGAGGAGATCTTCCTGCACAACGAGAACTCGTACCAGGCCGTGTGGCCGCTGACGCTGTACTTCCACTGCCTCCAGGCGCCGCGGACCCAGGGCGCCACGCCGCTGGCCGACATCCGCCGCGTCTACGCGGGGATCGACCCGGCCGTGCGCGAGGAGTTCGTGCGCCGCAAGTGGATGGTCGTGCGCAACTTCCACCCCGACTTCGGCAGCTCGTGGCAGCACGCGTTCAACACGGAGGACCGGCTGGACGTCGAGGCGTACGCGACCGAGCGTGGCATCCAGCTGGAGTGGCTGGACGGCGACGGGCTGCGGACGCGGGCGGTCCGCGAGCCGGTGCACCGGCATCCGGTCACCGGCGAGAAGGTGTGGTTCAACCACGCGACGTTCTTCCACATCACCACGCAGGCCCGGGACGTGCGGGAGGGGCTGCTGGAGATCTTCGCGCCGGAGGAGTTGCCCAGCAACACGTACTACGGCGACGGCGGCACCATCCCGGACGACGTGATGGACCACCTGCGCGCGTGCTACCGGCAGGCGTCGACCCGGTACGACTGGCAGTACGACGACGTGCTCGTGGTCGACAACATGCTCGCGGCGCACGGGCGGGAGCCGTACACCGGACCCCGCAAGATCGCCGTCGCGATGGCCGAGCCGTCCGGCGGATGACGGTTCCATGAAGATCGGCGGAAGGGCTCCCCACCAGGGGAGCCCTTCGTCCGTTGCGCCCGAGGACGGGGAGGTGGTGCTAGGTGCAGGGCGAACACGGGTACCTGTGTCCTGGTTTACCCGGGGGCGTCTTCTCTACGGTCATGGTGTGACTTCGAACCGGCTCGTCGCCACCGAGCGGCTGGGACACCCGCCGTGGTCGCCGCGCGCCTGGCAGATCACCGCCCACGTGCTGGTGGGCGGGGTCGTCGGCCTGGTCACCGGCGGGCTGGTGCTGACCCTGGCGCTGGCCACCGCCATTCTCTCGGTCACGGTCGTGTTCGCGCTCGGCACCGGGCTGGCGCTCTTCGCCTGCGTGCACGCGTTCGCCGCGTTCCAGCGCTCCCGGTTCGAGGCGTTCCTGGGCGAGACGATCCCCGCGCCGCCCGTCCATCCGTACGGCGGCTGGGCGCAGCGGCTGGCCGGCGAGATCCGTTCGGAGACGCTCTGGCGGCAGCTCGCGTACCACCTGTTCGCCCTGGTCGTCGGCACCGCCAGCGCCGCGGTCGTGGCGCTGGCCTGGGCCGGTGGCCTGCTGCTGGTCACCGCCCCGCTGCACAGCTGGCTCTTCGCCACCGACCCCGCCGGCCCGCTGGGGATCGTCCTCGCCACCGCCGCCGGCGTGGCGCTGCTCTTCGCGGCGCCGTGGCTGGCCCGCGGGGTCGCCGCCGTCGACCTGCTGGCCGGCCGGGCGCTGCTCGGCCCGAGCCGGGGCGCCGAGCTGGCCCAGCGGGTCGCGCTGCTCGCCCGCAGCCGGGCCGAGCTGGTCGAGGCCGCCGACGCCGAGCGCCGCCGGATCGAGCGTGACCTGCACGACGGCATGCAGCAGCGGCTGGTCTCGCTGGCCATGAACCTGGGGCTGGCCCGGGCCTCCTTCCCGGACGCCCCCGACCCGCTCCGCGACGCGATCGCCCGTTCCCACGACGACGCCAAGCTGGCGCTGAGCGAGCTGCGCGACGTGGTCCGCGGCCTGTACCCGGCGATCCTGGACAACCTGGGGCTGGACGCGGCGCTCTCCGGCGTCGTGGCCCGCTCGCCCGTGCCGGCCCGGCTCCGGGTCGACCTGGCCCACCGGCCGCCGGTGGCGATCGAGGCGGTGGCCTACTTCGTCGTCTCCGAGGCGCTCTCCAACGTCGCCAAGCACTCCGGCGCCCGCCGGGTCGAGGTCACCGTCGTGCTGCCCGAGGGGGGCGACCGGCTGCGGGTCGTGGTCGCCGACGACGGGCGGGGCGGCGCCCGTCCCGAGGGCGGCACCGGGCTGCGGGGGTTGGCACAGCGGGTGGCTTCCGTCGATGGCACGCTGAACATCGACAGCCCGGACGGGGGACCGACGACCATCGCGGTGGAGTTGCCATGCGGGTCATGATCGCCGAAGACTCTGTGCTGCTGCGGGAGGGCCTGGTCCGGCTGCTGGAGGCATCCGGCATGGAGGTCGTCGCGGCGGTGTCCGACGCCGACGCGCTGCTCGACGCGGTGGCCAAGGACCAGCCGGACATCGTCGTGGCCGACGTCCGCATGCCGCCGACCTTCACCGACGAGGGGCTGCGGGCCGCCTTGAGCCTGCGGCAGAAGTGGCCGTCCGTCGCGGTCCTGGTCCTCTCGCAGTACGTCGAGGAGCGCTACGCCACCGAGTTGCTGTCCCGCCCGGACAGCCGGGTCGGCTACCTGCTCAAGGACCGGGTCGCCGACGTCGCCGAGTTCGTCGACGCGCTGCGGCGCGTGGCCGACGGCGCGACCGTGCTCGACCCCGAGGTGGTCTCCCAGCTGCTCGTCCGGCACCGCAGCGACCCGCTGGAGCGGCTCACCCCGCGCGAGTCGCAGGTGCTCGGCCTCATGGCCGAGGGGCGCTCCAACTCCGGCATCGCCGCCGCCCTCGTGGTCAGCGAGAGCGCGGTCGCCAAGCACGTCAACAGCATCTTCACCAAGCTCGACATCGCGATGGAAGACAACGACCACCGCCGTGTGCTCGCCGTGCTGCAGTTCCTGAAGGGCTGAGGAGAGATCGTGTCCAGACTTGTCGTGGAGAAGCGGACGGCGTGGATGACGCTGGGCACCGCGGCGACGGTCGTCGTGCTCCTCTTCGCCGGTGCCGTGGCGTGGACCTGGCTGAGCCCCAAGCGCACCGACGAAGACCGGCAGAGCTACCGGCAGGCGGTCGCCCGCGTGCACCTGGACAGCAACGCCGGCGACATCACGGTGTCGCCGGGGGAGCCGGGCGTGGTCACGGTCGAGCACAGGCTGGCCTGGAGCTCGCTGCGCAAGCCGACCGTCGAGCGGACCTGGAGCGGCGACACGCTGACGATCACCGGGCGCTGCCCGCGCACCGGCCTCAAGTTCGGGCTGGGCAGCGACTGCACGATGGACTACGTGCTGACCGTGCCGCCGGACGTGACCCTCGACCTGCGCACCGAGGCCGGCAGCGTACGGGTCAGCGACCTCACCGGCGAGATGCGGCTGGCCGCGTCCGCCGGCGACATCACCGCCGAGAACGTCTCCGGCCCGCTCTGGGCGCGCGCCGACAGCGGCCAGATCACCGGCACCGGGCTCCGGTCGGACACCACCGACGTCGAGATCGACTCCGGTGACGTGGAGCTGTCGTACGCCGAGGCGCCGCCCAGCGTCAGCGCGGTGGCCAGCGCCGGAGACGTGGTGATCGCGCTGCCCGCCGGGGCGTACAAGGTCACCGCCGAGGCGGCCTCCGGCGACGAGCGGGTCGGCGTCACCACCGACCCGGCCGCAACCTCCGCCGTCACCGCGCGCACCAGCGCCGGCGACGTCACGATCCAGTACACCACCTAGGGCCCCAGCCGCCCCTCACACTCCGCAACCACGAATCTCTTTGGGGGATCGATGGACGAGACCGTGCGCCTCGAGGCGTTGACCAAGACGTACGGCGCCGGCGACAACGCCGTGACGGCGCTACGCGGCGTGACCCTCGAATTCCCGCCCGGCAGCTTCACCGCGATCATGGGACCGTCTGGTTCCGGCAAGTCGACGCTGTTGCAGTGCGCCGCCGGGCTGGACCGGCCGAGCGGCGGTCGGGTGATCGTCGCCGACACGGACCTCAGCGTGCTCGACGAGACCGCGCTCACGCTGCTGCGGCGGGACCGGATCGGTTTCGTGTTCCAGTCGTTCAACCTGCTGCCGTCGCTGACCGCCGCGCAGAACGTGGCCCTGCCGCTGCGCCTCGCCGGCGTGCGCCCCGACCCGGAGACGATCAGCCAGGCGCTGCGCCAGGTCGGGCTCGAAGGCCGCGCCAACCACCGGCCGGGCGAACTCTCCGGCGGCCAGCAGCAGCGGGTCGCGATCGCCCGCGCGCTGGTGACCAAGCCGGCGGTGCTCTTCGCCGACGAGCCGACCGGCGCGCTCGACACGATGACCAGCCGCGACCTCCTGCGTACCCTGCGCGGGCTGGTCGACCGGGCGGCCGGCGGCGGCTCCGGGATCCGCACGATCGTGATGGTCACGCACGACCCGGTGGTCGCCTCGTACGCCCACCGCGTGGTCTTCCTCGCCGACGGCAAGCTCGTCGGCGAGATCGAGGACCCGACCGCCGACGCGGTCGCCGCGCGCATGGTCCACCTGGAGGTGGCGGCGTGAGTGAGCCTTCGGCGCCGCCTGAGCGAACGAACCCGAGGAGGACAGCATGATGGGCATCGCCGTGCAGACGTTGCGAGCCCGGTGGGTCTCGTTCGCCGGCACCGCGGTCGCGCTGGTGCTCGGCGTGGCCCAGGTCACCGCCATGGGGCTGCTGCTGGGCGCGCTGCTCGACCTGCCGGACCGGCCGCCGCAGCGGTTCGCGACCGCGCCGGCCGTGGTGTTCGGCACCGACCCGGAGTGGAACCCGGCCCACCACGACCTGGGCGTACGCTCGCTCGCCGAGGCGAAAGGCGTGCCCGACGACGTGGTGCGGCGGCTCGCCGAGACCGGCGAGGTGGTCCTCGACCGGGCGTTCTACGCGCAGGTCCAGGGCGGCCGGGCGGACCAGGTCGGCCATCCGTGGTCGGTGGCCCGGTTCGGCGGGTACGAGCTGGCGGAAGGGCGCGCGCCGACCAGCGACACCGAGATCGTGGTGGGCGGTGGCGGCGCCGGCGTTGCGGTCGGGCAACAGGCCGTGGTCCTCACCGCGGAGGCGGCGCGGCCGTACCAGGTGGTCGGCGTGACCGCGCCGGTCGACTACGAGCACGCGGTCTTCTTCACCGACTCCGAGGCGGCCCGCATCTCGCCGCGGGTCGAGTCGGTCGTGGCGATGGGGCCGCTGGACGCGGTCCGCTCGGCCGTGTCCAGCTCCACTGTGGAGGTACTGGTCGGCGGCGACCGGCACCGCGTGGACGTCAGCGAGGACCGCGACCGGGAGGCGCTGGACAACACCGTCACGCTGCTGCCGATCACGGCGAGCGTGGCCGGCTCGACGGCCATCTTCGTGGTGGCGTCCACGTTCGCGTTCGCGGTGGTGCAGCGCCGCCGGGAGGTCGCGCTGCTGCGCACGGTCGGCGCCACGCCCAAGCAGGTACGCCGCATGGTGCTCGCCGAGGCCGTGCTCGTCGGGGCGGTCGCGTCGGCGGCCGGCTGCGCGCTGGGGCTGCTCGGCGCCCGGCTGCTCGCCCGCTGGCTGATCAGCCTCGGCCTCTCGCCCTCGTGGTTCGGGGTCAGCCCGTCGCTCGCGCCGGCCGTGCTGTTGCCGATCGCCGGCGCGTTCCTCACCGGCGTGCTGGTCGCGCTCTGCGGCGCGGCCGCCGCCTCCTGGCGGGCCGGACGGGTCCGCCCGATCGAGGCGCTCCGGGACGCCACCGTGGACCGGCCGATGACCTCCGGTCGTTGGCTGCTCGGCGTCGGCGGGCTCGCCGCCGGGGTCGGCATGGTCGGATACGTGGCCTTCGCCGCGCCGGAGATGACCCTCGTGCCCAACAAGTACGTGCCCACGCTGCTCGTGCCGATCGGCGCCTTCGCGCTGCTGGCACCGGTGCTCGTCGGCCCGCTGACCCGGCTGCTGATGGCGCCGTTCGGCGGGGCCAAGGGCGCCGGGGCGATGGTCGTGCGGGAGAGCGCGCTCACCGCCCGGCGGCGTACCGCGGCGACGGCCGTACCGGTGCTGCTCACCGTCGGGCTGGCGATCTCGCTGCTCGGCGCGACCGACACCATCAACGAGGCGCGCGACAGCGGGCTGCGCAACCAGGTGACGGCGGACTTCGTGCTCACCCCGGACGGGAGCCCGGGCATCGGCCGCGCGGCCGTCGAGCGGGTCGACGCGGTACCCGGCGTGGCGGTCGTCGCGCCGGTGCTCACCACGCTGTACACGATGGACGGTGACCGGATCCAGGAGAACGACGGCTACGCGGTCGAGCCGGCCGCCCTCTCCAGCACGCTGGACCTGCCCGTGGTGGAGGGCTCGCTCGCCGACCTCAACGACGACAGCATCGTGGTCGCAAAGTCGTGGGGGTACGAGCTGGGCCAGCCGGTCGAGGTCTTCATGGCCGACGGCACGACCGTGTCCCTGCGCGTGGCCGCCATCTACGAGGCACTGCGCGGGCAGGACATCGGCTACCTGACGCAGAAGTACGCCGGCACCGGGGCGTACGCCCGCAACGGGCTGGCCCGCCGGGCGTACGTGTCGCTGGAGCCGGGCACCGACCCGGAGGCGGCGGCCGCGGCCATGCGGACGGCGGTGAGCGGGCTCGGCGCGCAGGTGCTCACGACCGAGCGGCTCGTGGCGACCGAGGCGGCCGCCGCCCGCCAGCTGACCAACGTGCGGCAGCGCTCGGTCGCGGTCATCGTGGTCGTGTTCTGCTTCATCGCGATCGTCAACACGCTGCTGATGGCGACCGCCGACCGCCGCCGCGACCTGGCGGTGCTGCGGCTGGCCGGGACGACCCCGCGGCAGGTGGTGGCGCTCTTCGCGGCGGAGTCGTTGCTGGTGGCCGGGATCGGCGTGGTGCTGGCGCTGATGGCGTCCGCGCTCAACCTGGCCGGGCTGTGGGTCGCGCTGAGCGGGCTCTTCGGTGCCACGCCGGTCGTCGTACCCGTCGGGATCGTCGCCGCCATCGCGGCGGTGGCGGCCCTGCTGGCCGTCCTCGGCGCGGTCCTGCCGACCTCCGCCTCGCTGCGCGCCAGCGCGGTGGCGCTCACCACAGCGCGCGAATAGACGTTCCTCATCCCGATCAGGGAGCGGCCCACCCCCGTGGCCGCTCCCTGATCGCCGTTAGGGTCCTGATCGCCGTTAGGGTCTGATCGCCGTTAGGGTCTGATCGCCGTTATAGGGCAGATATAGCGGCTCCCGCGATGCTCACCGCATGAGTGATGAGCTGACCTATCGCGTGGTCGTCAACGACGAGGAGCAGTACTCGATCTGGGCGGCCGACCGCGAGCTGCCCGCCGGCTGGCGTGCCGAGGGCACCAAGGGAACCAAGCAGGAGTGCCTCGCGCGGATCGCCGAGGTGTGGACCGACATGCGCCCGCTGAGCCTGCGGCGCCGGATGGAGCAGGCGGCCTGACGGCCGCCCGGGCGAACGCCAGCAGACGACCGACGGAGGACGCGAAGCCGTGAGCGAGCGCAGCGAGCGAACAACAGGACACAGCGCGTGTGGAGCCTCATGCCCGCCCGCGGCGAAGCGAGGACGGCCATGAGCGGCGGTGGCGTGCGGACGACCGAGCGTGCGGACGCGCTCCGCGAGGAGCTGATCCGGGCCAGGCTGGCCGGCGGGGGCGGGCGTACCGAGCAGCGCCTCCGCCTGGAGCCGGTGGACCGCACCGGTCCGCTGCCTCTGTCGTACGGGCAGCAGCAGATGTGGTTCCTCAGCCGGCTGGAGCCGGACAGCTGGGAGTACGTGGTCCCGGTCGCCCTGCGGCTGCGCGGCCGGCTCGACGTCGACGCGCTGCGGGGCGCGTTCGGCGGGGTCGTGGCGCGGCACGAGATCCTGCGGACCCGGTACGCGCTGGCCGGCAAGGAGCCGGTGCAGGTGATCGACCCGCCGGCGCCGTTCGCCCTGCCGGTCGAGGACCTGGCCGCACTGCCCACAGTGGAGCGTGAGCGGCGGGCCGCCGAGCTGGCGGCGAGCGCGCCGGGCGAGCCCTTCGACCTGGCCGAGGAGCATCCGGTGCGGGCCCGCCTGCTCCGGCTCGCCGCCGACGACCACATCCTGGTCGTCGTCTTCCACCACGTGGCCTGCGACGCCTGGTCGGTGCGGGTCTTCGCGGAGGAGTTGGGCGCGGGCTACCGGGCCGCGCTGGACGGCACCGACGCCGCGCTGGCGCCGCTGCCCGTGCAGTTCGCGGACTACGCCGCGTGGGAGCGCGCACACCTCACCGGGAGCGTGCTCCAGCGCCACCTCGACCACTGGCGGGGACAGCTCGAAGGCGTACCGCCGCTGGAGCTTCCCACCGACCGCCCGCGCCCGCCGACGCGGAGCTGGGAAGGGGACGCGGTGCCGTTCGCGTTCCCGGCGGCGCTGACCGAGCGGCTGCGCAAGGTGAGCGCCGAGCACGACACCACGCTCTTCATGACGCTGCTCGCCGCGTACCAGACGCTGCTGGGGCGGTACACGGGCCGGACCGACGTCCCGGTGGGCACGGTCGTCTCCGGGCGGACCCGCCCGGAGGTCCAGCGCCTCATCGGGTACGGCATCAACAGCCTCGT
This sequence comes from Phytohabitans kaempferiae, assembly GCF_042433955.1. Taxonomy (NCBI): domain Bacteria; kingdom Bacillati; phylum Actinomycetota; class Actinomycetes; order Micromonosporales; family Micromonosporaceae; genus Phytohabitans; species Phytohabitans kaempferiae. Next base: position 28,575 of record NZ_JBHLUH010000013.1, read on the forward strand.
AATGCGCGGGCGCGGCGAGGGCGACCCCACCTTCGCCGAACTGCTGGGGCGGACCCGGGCGACCGTGCTGGCCGCCTTCGACCACCAGGAGGTGCCGTTCGCCCGGCTGGTCGACGAGCTCCAGCCGCAGCGCGACATGTCCCGCACCCCGCTCTTCCAGGCCGCGTTCACCATGCACGAGGAGCGCGCCGCCGGCTTCGACCTGCCCGGCCTGGCGGTCGAGGCGCTCACCGCGCCGTCCCGCGTGGCCCGCTTCGACGTGACCCTACAGGTGGAGGAGGCCGCCGACGGCACGCTGCGCGGCAACCTGGAGTACGTCAAGGCGCTCTTCGACCGCTCCACTGTGGAACGTATGACCTGGCACCTGATGCGGCTGCTCGACCGCGCCACGGCGGAGCCGGACGTGCCGATGTCCCACCACGTGATGCTGGACGCGGGCGAGCTGGCGATCGTCGCGCCGCCCATCCAGCTCCTCACGCCGCCGGACGTGTGCGTGCACGAGGCGTTCGAGCGGCGCGCGGCGACCTGCCCCGACTCGGTGGCGGTGGTATTCGGTGACGAGAGCCTCACGTACGCCGAGCTGAACGCGCGCGCCAACCGCCTCGCCCACCACCTGCGGGACCTCGGCGCCGGACCGGAGACGCTGGTCGGCGTCTCGCTCGAGCGCGGCATCGACCTGGTGCCCACGCTGCTCGGCGTGCTCAAGTCGGGCGCCGCGTACCTGCCGCTCGACCCCGCGTACCCGGCCGACCGCCTCGCCTTCATGCTCTCCGACACCGCCGCGCCGGTCGTCGTCACCACGGCCGCGCACGTCGAGAAGCTCAGCGCGATCCACTCTGGACGGTTCGTGGTGCTGGACGGGGAGACCGACGCCGCCGTCCTCGCCGAGCGCCCGGTGACCGACCCCGTGCCGGTGTCCACTCCGGACAACCTCATCTACGTCATCTACACCTCCGGCTCGACCGGCCGCCCCAAGGGCGTCTGCCTGACGCACGCCAACGTGCTGCGGCTGCTCACCACGGCCGAGGAGCACTACGCGTTCGGCGAGACCGACGTGTGGCCGCTGTTCCACTCGTACGCCTTCGACGTCTCGGTCTGGGAGCTGTGGGGCTCGCTGCTCTACGGCGGCAAGCTGGTCGTCGTGCCGCAGGCGGTGACCCGGTCGCCGGAGGACTTCCTCGACCTGCTCGTCGCCCACCGGGTCACGGTGCTCAACCAGACCCCCTCGGCGTTCCGCGGCCTGGTGGCGCTGGCCGGCGAGGGCGACCGGCGGATCGACGCACTCGCGCTGCGGGCCGTGGTCTTCGCCGGCGAGAAGCTGGAGGTGCAGGAGCTGGCGCCCTGGGTCGCCCGCCGCGGCCTGGACCGCACGCTGCTGCTGAACATGTACGGCATCACCGAGACGACCGTGCACACCACCTACTACCGGCTGGTCGCCGCCGACCTGGTGCCCGGCGCGCCCAACCCGGTCGGGCATCCGCTCCGCGACATCCAGGTCTACCTGCTCGACGCGGACGGCAACGTGGCGCCGATCGGCGTGCCGGGCGAGATCCACGTCGGCGGCCCGGGCGTGGCCCGCGGCTACCTCCACCGGCCCGAGCTGACCGCCGAACGTTTCGTGCCCGACCCGTTCGGCCCGCCCGGCGCCCGCCTCTACAAGAGCGGCGACCTGGCCCGACGGGAGCCGGACGGCAGCCTGTCGTTCCTCGGCCGGATCGACCACCAGGTGAAGATCCGCGGCTTCCGGATCGAGCTGGGCGAGATCGAGACGGCGATCGCGGCGCACCCGCAGGTACGGGATGCGGTGGTCGTGGTCCGCGAGGACAAGCCCGGCGACAAGCGGCTGGTCGGCTACTGCGTGCCGGCCCGGGACGCCGTGCCGTCACCGGGGGAGCTGCGCGCGCTGCTCGCCCGCACGCTGCCCGAGTACATGATCCCGTCGGCGTTCGTGCCGCTCGGGAAGATCCCGCTGACCGCCAACGGCAAGCTGGACCGGGCCGCACTGCCCAGTGTGGACCGGACGGCGCTCTCCGCCGACCGCGCCTACGTGGCCCCGCGTACCCCGGAGGAGGAGCGGGTCGCCGCGGTCTGGCGCGAGGTCATCGGCGTCGACCGGGTCGGTGTGGACGACGGCTTCTTCGACCTCGGCGGTGACTCGATCCGCGCGGTGGCGCTCGTCGGGGCGCTGCGCGAGGCCGGCTACGACGTGGCCGTCCGGGACGTCTTCGCACACCGTACGGTGGCGCGGCTGACCGCGTTCCTCGGCCAGTCCGGCCCGGTGGCGGCCACCGCGCCGGCCGAGGGGGTACGGCCGTTCGCGCTCGTCTCCGCCGCGGACCGGGCCGCACTGCCGGAGGGCGTGGTGGACGCGTACCCGCTGGCCCAGGTGCAGCTCGGCATGGTGGTGGAGATGCTCGCCGACGACGGCCGGCACCACTACCACAACTCGACCTCGTTCCGGATCGTCGACAGCGAGCCGTTCGCGCTGCCCGCGTTCGTCCGGGCGACCCAGCTCGTCGTCGACCGGCACGAGGTGCTGCGGACCTCGTTCGCGCTGGACGCGTACTCGACGCCGCTCCAGCTCGTGCACGGCGTCGCCAAGCCGGCGGTCGGCGCGCGAGACCTGGCCGGCCTGGCCGGCGAGGAGCTGGAGCGGTCGCTGCGCGCGTTCATGGCGGCGGAGCGGGCCCAGCTCTTCGACCTCGCCCAGCCGCCGTTGGTCCGCTTCCACGCGCACACCACCGGCGACGGCTGGTGGCTGACGCTCACCGAGTGCCACGCGGTACTGGAGGGCTGGAGCCACCACTCGCTGCTGATGGAGCTCGTCGGCGCGTACAGGGCGTACCGGGACGGGCGCGAGCCGGAGCCCGCAGTGCCGGCCGCCGTGCGGTACGCCGACTTCGTCGCCGCCGAACTGTCCGCGTTGGACGACCCGGCGGACCGGGCGCACTGGCAGGGCACGGTCGAGCGGTACGCGAAGTTCACCCTCCCGGCCGGCTGGGGCGACGACCCCTCGACCCCGCGCGGCGTGCACAAGGCGTGGGTCCCGTACCGCGACCTGGAGGAGCGCCTGCGCGCGCTGGCCTCCACCGTCGAGGTGCCCATCAAGGCGGTGCTGCACGCCGCCCACCTCAAGGTGATGAGCCAGCTCACCGACGAGCCGGCGTTCCACACCGGACTCGTCACCAACGCCCGGCCCGAGGCGACCGGCGCCGACCGGGTCGCCGGCGTGTACCTCAACCCGCTGCCGTTCGGCTTCGACCGTGGCGCGCGCACCTGGCGGGAGCTGGTGCGGGGCGTTTTCGCCCGGGAGATCGAGGTGTGGCCGCACCGCCGCTTCCCGCTCGCCGCGATGCAGCGCGAGTTCGGCGGTGGCGAGCGGCTGGTCGACGTCCGCTTCAGCTACCAGGACTTCCGCCAGGTCGACGCGGACGTGGTCGACTACGCGGCGACGATCGACGACAGCCCGACCGAATTTCCGCTGGGCGTCTCGACCCGGGCCGGATTCTGCGTGCTGACCGCCAACAACCACTTCCTCAGCCGGTCCAACGTGGACCGTGTCGCGGCCATGTACCGCGCGGTGCTGGAGGCGATGGCGGCCGACCCGGAGGGCGACGCCGCGGCCACGTACCTGCCCGAGGGCGAGCTGCGCCGCGTGGTCCGGGACTGGAACGACTCGGCCGCCACGTTCGCCGAGGCGTCGGTGCTGGAGCTGTTCGAGCGGCAGGCGGCCGTCACGCCGGCCGCGACCGCGGTGCGCTGCGGCACGGCGGAGCTGACCTACGAGCAGTTGGACGCCCGCGCCAACCGGTACGCGCACCACCTGCGCGAGCTGGGCGTGGGGCCGGAGTCGCTGGTCGGCATCCTGCTGGAGCGCGGGCTCGACCTGCCGGCCGCCCTGCTCGGCGTCTGGAAGGCGGGCGGCGCGTACGTGCCGCTGGACCCGGCGTTCCCGGCCGACCGGATCGGCGCGATGATGGCCGACGCCGGCGCCCGGGCCGTGATCACGCAGGAGGCGTACGCGGACCGGTTCACCGGTGACGTGATGGTGGTGGACCGGGACCGCCGGCTGATCGCCCGCGCCCCGTCGACCGCCCCGGACCGTGCCGACGACCCCGACCGCCTCGCGTACGCGATCTTCACCTCCGGTTCGACCGGCCGTCCCAAGGGCGTGGCGGTGACGCATCGAGGGCTGGCCAACCATGTGCAGTGGGCGGCTGAGGTGTTGGCGTCGCGGGGTACGGGTGGTGCGCCGTTGTTCTCGTCGGTGGCGTTCGACCTGGTGGTGCCGAACCTGTGGGCGCCGCTGGTGTCGGGGCAGCGGTTGTGGATGCTTCCGCCGGAGGCGGAGCTGGATGCGCTGTCGCGGGAGTTGGCGGATGCCGCGCCGTTCAGCTTCATCAAGCTGACGCCGGGGCATCTGGAGATCCTTGAGCCGTCGGCTGGCTACGCGCCGGTGATCGTGGTGGCGGGGGAGGCGTTGCCGGGGCCGGTCGCGGAGAAGTGGCGCCAGGTGCTCGGTGACGGCAATCTGATCAACGAGTACGGTCCGACCGAGGCGAGTGTCGGCACGTGTATCTTCCCGGTCTCGGGGCCGCAGGGCGTCGAGGTGGTGCCGATCGGCCGTCCGCTGCCCAACATGACGATGCGCGTGCTGGACGCCAACCTGCGGCCGGTGCCGGTCGGTGTCGTCGGTGAGCTGTACGTGGGCGGCACCGGTGTGGCCCGCGGTTACGTCAACCGCCCCGAGCTGACCGCCGAGAAGTTCCTGCCCGACCCCTGGTCGCCGGGCGCGCGGATGTACCGCACGGGCGACCTGGTGCGCTGGTCCGTGGACGGCAACATCGAGTTCCTCGGCCGGATCGACGACCAGGTCAAGATCCGCGGGTACCGCGTGGAGTTGGGCGAGATCCGCGCGGTCCTGCTCGACCACCCCGGCGTGCGGGACGCGGCCGTGGTCGTGCACGAGGACCGGATCGTGGCGTACGTGGTCGGTTCGACCGAGGTCAAGGACCACTGTGGACGGACGCTGCCCGAGTACATGGTGCCGTCGGTCTTCGTCGCGGTCGAGCGGATCCCGTTGAACGCCAACGGGAAGGTCGACCGGCGGGCGCTGCCCGACCCGGACGGCCTCGCCGACGAGCGGGCGTACGTGGCCCCGCGCAACCCGGTCGAGGAGCGCATTGCCGCGCTCTGGTGCGAGGTGCTCGGCGCGGAGCGGGTCTCCGTCGAGGACAGCTTCTTCGACATCGGCGGCCACTCGATCCGGGCCATCGCGCTGGTCGGTGCGCTCCGGGCGGCCGGCTTCGACGCGGGCGTGCGGGACGTGTTCACGCACCGTACGGTCGCCGCGCTCGCCGCCGCACTGCCGAGCGCCGAGGGGACCGCCGACGAAGAGCCGGTGAAGCCGTTCGCGCTCATCGACGCGGCCGACCGGGCGGCCCTGCCGGGCGGGCTGGTCGACGCGTACCCGCTGGCCCAGGTGCAGCTCGGCATGCTCGTGGAGATGCTGGCCGACGACAGCGTGAACAAGTACCACAACACCACGACGTTCCGGATCCGCGACGGCCGCCCGTTCGACGTCGAGGCGCTGCGCGCGGCGGCGGCCGCGGTGGTCGCCCGGCACGAGATGCTGCGGACCTCGTTCGACCTGGACGGGCTGAGCGTGCCGATGCAGCTCGTGCACGGTACGGCCACGATCCCGATCGAGGTGCGCGACCTGCGCGGCCTCGACGCGGACGGGCTGCGCCAGGCGATCCGTGACTTCACCGCGCGGGAGCGGGCCACGCTCTTCGACCTGACCCGGGCGCCGCTGCTGCGGGTCGCCGCGCACGTGGAGAGCGACGAGGCGTGGTGGATGTCGGTCAGCGTCTGCCATCCGATCACCGAGGGCTGGAGCCACCGCTCGCTGCTGATGGAGCTTGTCGAGGCGTACCTCGGCGTCCGCGGCGGCGGTGTCCCTCCGGAGCGGGCGGTGCCCGCGCTGCGGTACGCCGACTTCGTGGCCGCCGAGATCGCCGCGGTCGAGTCCACTGAGGACCGGTCGTACTGGCAGGGCATCGTGGACCGGTACGCCCGCTTCCACCTGCCCGCCGGCTGGGGCGACGACGGCGACACGCCGCGCCGGGCGTACACGGTCAACGTGCCCCTCGCCGACCTGGGCGACGCGCTGCGGGCCCGGGCGAGCGAGGCGGGCGCCTCGCTCAAGGCGGTGCTGCACGCCGCGCACCTGAAGGTGATGAGCCAGCTCACCGACGAGCCGGCCTTCTACACCGGCCTGGTGTCCAGCGGTCGCCCCGAGGTCGCCGGCGCCGAGCGCGTGTACGGCATGTACCTCAACACGCTCCCGTTCGCGTACGACGGCACCGCCGCCACCTGGCGCGAGGCGGTCCGGCAGGCGTACGACCGGGAGGGCGAGCTCTGGCCGCACCGCCGCTTCCCGATGCCGGTGATCCAGCGCGACCTCGGCGACGGTGCCCGCCTGCTCGACGTCCGCTTCAGCTACCTCGACCTCCAGCAGGCCCAGGCTGAGACCGACGTGGTCGACGCCGAGTCGGGCGTGGGCGAGGGCGCCACCGAGTTCGGCCTCGCGGTCGCGGCCCGGGGAAGCGGGCTGGTGCTCACCGTGGACACGCACACGCTGAGCCCCACCAACGCCGAGCGGATCGGCCGGATGTACCGGGCGGTCCTGGAGGCGATCGCCGCCGACCTCGACGGTGACGCGCGGGAGACGTACCTGCCGGCCGGCGAGCGCGACCACCTGCTGATGGAGTGGAGCCACAACCCCGGCGCCACGGTGTTCCGCTCGGTGCTGGAGATGGTCGAGGAGCGGGCGGCCACGTCGCCCGGCGCGCTTGCCGTCGAGGTGGGCACGACCCGGGTCACGTACGCCGACCTGGACGCCCGCGCCAACCGGCTCGCCCACCACCTGCGCGAGCGGGGCGTGGGGCCGGAGTCGCTCGTGGCGGTGCTGCTCGACCGGGTCCCCGACCTGGTGGTGTCGCTGCTGGCGGTCTGGAAGGCGGGCGGCGCGTACGTGCCGCTGGACCCGGCCTTCCCGGCCGAGCGGATCGACCGGATGCTCGCCGACGCCGGCGTGCGGGTCGCGGTGACCCAGGCCGCCTACACCGACCGGTTCGCCGTCGAGACCGTGCTGCCGGACGCCTCCGACCAGCCGGCGACCGCGCCCGAGCGCGTGGACGACCTGGACCGCCTCGCGTACGTCATCTTCACCTCCGGCTCGACCGGCCGTCCCAAGGGCGTGGCGGTGACGCACCGAGGGCTGGCCAACCATGTGCAGTGGGCGGCCGAGGTGTTGGCGTCGCGGGGTACGGGCGGTGCGCCGTTGTTCTCGTCGGTGGCGTTCGACCTGGTGGTGCCGAACCTGTGGGCGCCGCTGGTCTCCGGGCAGCGGCTGTGGATGCTGTCGCCCTCCGCCGAGTTGGACGCCCTGTCCCAGGAACTGGCGGACGCCGCGCCGTTCAGCTTCATCAAGCTGACGCCGGGGCATCTGGAGATCCTTGAGCCGTCGCCGGACTACGCGCCGGTGATCGTGGTGGCGGGGGAGGCGTTGCCGGGGCCGGTCGCTGACAAGTGGCGCCAGGTGCTCGGTGACGGCAATCTGATCAACGAGTACGGTCCGACCGAGGCGAGTGTCGGTACCTGTATCTTCCCGGTCTCGGGGCCGCAGGGCGTCGAGGTGGTGCCGATCGGCCGTCCGCTGCCCAACATGACGATGTTCGTGCTCGACGCCAACCTGCGGCCGGTCCCCGCCGGCGTGGTCGGCGAGCTGTACGTGGGCGGCACCGGTGTGGCCCGGGGCTACGTCAACCGCCCCGAGCTGACCGCCGAGAAGTTCCTGCCCGACCCGTTCGGGTCGGTCGGCGGCCGCCTCTACCGCACCGGCGACCTCGTGCGCTGGTCCACCGAGGGCGCCATCGAGTTCCTCGGCCGGATCGACGACCAGGTCAAGATCCGCGGGTACCGCGTGGAGCTGGGCGAGATCCGGGCCGTGCTGCTCGACCACCCCGGGGTGCGGGACGCGGCCGTGGTCGTGCACGAGGACCGGATCGTGGCGTACGTGGTCGGTTCGACCGAGGTCAAGGACCACTGTGGACGGACGCTGCCCGAGTACATGGTGCCGGCCACGGTGATCGCGGTGGAGCGGATCCCGTTGAACGCCAACGGGAAGGTCGACCGTCGGGCGCTGCCCGACCCGGACGGCCTCGCCGACGAGCGGGCTTACGTCGCGCCCCGCACCGCCAGCGAGGAGCGGATCGCGGCCATCTGGTGCGAGGTGCTCGGCGCGGAGCGGGTCTCCGTCGAGGACAGCTTCTTCGACATCGGCGGCCACTCGATCCGGGCCATCGCGCTGGTCGGCGCGCTCCGGGCGGCCGGCTTCGACGCGGGCGTGCGGGACGTGTTCACGCACCGTACGGTCGCCGCGCTCGCCGCCGCGCTGCCCGGCGCCGACGGACCGGCCGCCGAGCCCGCCGGGGTCGCGCCCTTCGCGCTCGTCTCCGCGGACGTGCGGGAACGGCTCCCCGAGAACGTCGCCGACGCGTACCCGCTGTCGCAGGTGCAGCTCGGCATGCTGGTCGAGATGCTCGCGGACGAGCGGGCGGCGCGGTACCACAACTCCGCGACGTTCCTCATCCGCGACGGCCGCCCGTTCGACGCCGCGGCGCTGCGTGCGGCGGCCCGTACGGTGGTCGCCCGGCACGAGATGCTGCGGACCTCGTTCGACCTCGACCGGTACGGCGTGCCGCTCCAGCTCGTCCATCCGGAGGGCGTGGAGCTGCCGGTGACCGTGCACGACCTGCGCGGCCTGGACGCCGAGGGCGTGGAGGCGGCGGTGCGCGAGCACATCGCGCGGGAGCGGGCCAACCTCTTCGACCTGTCCCGCCCGCCGCTGCTGCGGATCTCCGCGCTGGTGGAGAGCGACGAGGCGTGGCGGCTCGGCTTCACGCACTGCCACGCGATCACCGAGGGCTGGAGCCAGCACTCGCTGCTGATGGAGGTGCTCGACCTCTACCGGCGGTTCGCCGAGGGCGGGGAGCCGGCAGCGTACGAGGCGCCGGCCGTCCGGTACGCCGACTTCATCGCGGCCGAGCTGGCGTCGCTGGAGTCGGCGGAGGACCAGGGCTACTGGCAGAACGTGGTGGACCGGTTCGCCCCGTGCGTCCTGCCGCCGGACTGGGGCGACGGGCCGGAGGCGCCGCGCCAGGACCTCAAGCTCCCGATCGTCTTCCGGGACATCGAGGAGCCGCTGCGGGCGCTCGCCGCCGACACGGGCACGTCGTTCAAGGCGGTGCTGCTGGCCGCGCACATGAAGGTGCTGAGCACGGTCATCAACGAGCCGGCGTTCCACACCGGTGTGCTCTACAGCGCCCGGCCCGAGGCGCCCGGCGCCGAGCGGGTCTACGGCATGTACCTCAACACGCTGCCGTTCGCCCACGACACCGCCGTCGCGAAGAGCTGGCGCGACCTGGTCCGGCAGGTCTTCGACCGGGAGGCGGAGGTGTACGCGCACCGCCGCTACCCGCTGCCGGCGATCCAGCGGCAGGCCGGCGGCCACCGGCTCTTCGACATCATGTTCCGCTACCAGGACTTCCACCAAGTCGACACCGGCCGCGTGGACGTGCGGGGCGGGGCCGGCGAGGGCACCAACGAGTTCACGCTGACGATCGCGACGCAGCCGGGCCACCTGGTGCTGCGGGCGATCAGCACGGGGCTCAACCGGGCCGCGGCCGAACGGCTGGCCGGCATGTACCGGGCGGTGCTGGAGGCGATGGCGGCCGACCCGGACGGCGACGCCCGGGCCACGTACCTGTCCGAACACGAGAAGGCACAGGTCCTCGAGGACTGGAACGACACCGAGGTGGAGTGGTAGGCCATGGCTGAACGCAGGTGTGTGCACGAGGTGTTCGGCGCCGTCGCGGCGGCCCAGCCGGACGCGATCGCGATCGAGACCGGCGGCGTCCGGGTCAGCTACGGCGAACTGGACGCCCGCGCCAACCAGCTCGCGCACCACCTGCGTGCCGCCGGGGTCGGTCCTGAGTCGACGGTGGGCGTACTGGCCAGCCGGGGCCCGGACACGCTCGCGATCCTGCTGGGCGTGTGGCGGTCGGGCGGCGCGTACCTGCCGCTTGACCCGGAGCTGCCGGCCGAGCGGTTGGGCTACGTGCTCGCCACGGCCGGCGCCCGGACGGTGGTCAGCGAGACCGCCCTCGCCGGCCGACTGTCCGATGTGTACGACGGCGGCTGCGTGCTGACCGACCGGGAGCGAGCGGAGATCGCCGCCCGGCCGGTGACCGCGCCGGCGGTGGCGGGCGACCAGGGCGCGCTGGCGTACACGCTCTTCACCTCCGGCTCCACCGGGCGGCCCAAGGGCGTGCAGGTGTCCCACCGGTCACTGCTCAACCTGCTCTTCTCGATGCGGGTACGCTTCCGCGCCACACCCGCGCACGCCTGGCTCGCGGCGACCTCGCTGTCGTTCGACATCTCCCTCGCCGAGCTGTGCCTGCCGCTGGTCAGCGGCGGCCGGATCGTGCTCGCCTCCGACGCGGAGGCGGGCGACGGCGCGGCGATGCTGCGGCTCGTCGACGGGCACGGCGTGACCCACGTACAGGCCACGCCGGCCGGCTGGAAGCTGCTGATCGAGGCGGGCTTCGACCGGCGGCCGGTCGTGGCGGTCACCACGGGCGAGGCGTGCCCGCCCAACCTCGCCCGCGACCTGCGAGCCCGGGTCGACACGCTCGTCGACCTGTACGGCCCCACCGAGACCACGATCTGGTCGACCGGCTGGGACGTGGAGGGCGACATCGCGACCGTCCCCATCGGACGCCCGATCCACAACACGCGCGTGTACGTGCTGGACGGCAACCTCCAGCCGGTCGCGGTCGGCGTGGTGGGGGAGCTGTTCATCGCCGGCGACGGCGTGGCCCGTGGCTACGTGGGGCGCCCCGACCTGACCGCCGAGCGCTTCCTGCCGGAGGCGTACGGGCCGAACCCGGGCGGCCGCATGTACCGCACCGGCGACCTCGTGCGCTTCCGCCCGGACGGCGAGCTGGAGTACCTCGGGCGGGCCGACCACCAGGTGAAGATCCGGGGGTACCGGATCGAGCTCGGCGAGATCGAGGAGCAACTGCTGCGCCAGCCCGACGTGCGCGACGCGGTGGTCGTCGCCCGGGAGGACGGGTCGGGGGAGAAGTGGCTGGCCGCGTACGTGGTCGGGCACGAGGGCAAGCAGGTCGAGCAGGGCCGGTTGCGCGACTTCCTCGCCGAGGCGCTGCCGCCGTACATGGTGCCGGCCGCGTTCGTCGTGCTGGACGCGCTGCCGCTGAACGCCGCCGGCAAGGTGGACCGCCGGGCGCTGCCCGCGCCGGAGCGGTCCGCGCTGGTCGCCGACCGGGAGTACGTGCCGCCGCGCACCTCCACCGAGAAGGCCATGGTGGACGTCTGCGTACGGGTGCTCGGCGTGGCCCAGGTGGGCGTGCGTGACCGCCTCGCCGACCTCGGCGCCGACTCGATGCGCATCGTGCACGTGCTCGCCGCCGCCCGCGAGGCGGGGCTGCCGCTGACGCTGCGGATGCTGCTGGACAACGAGACCATCGAGGAGCTGGCGGTCGCCTGCGGGGACGCGCCGGCGCCCGTCTCCACGGCCGTCCGGGTCCCGGCGCAGCGGCGCGGCTCCTCGTTCGACCTGGCGCGGGCCGTCTCGGTCGCCATGGAGCTGCACGCGGTGCCCGGGGCGGCGGTGGCGCTCATCGAGGACGGCGAGGTCACCGGCGTCCAGAACTACGGCAGTCGATCCGCTGTCGCGCCGCTGCCGGTGACCATGCGGACGCCGTTCCAGGCCGGCTCGATCAGCAAGCACGTCACCGCGCTGATGGTGCTGCGGCTGGTGGACGAGGGCACGCTCGGGCTCGACCGCGACGTCAACGACTACCTGGCCCGCCCGCTCGCGGTGCCGGCCGGCAGCGGCTGGACGGCGACGCCGCGGCACTGCCTGGCCAACCTCTCCGGCATCGCCGAGACGCCGGCCACCTGGTACCTCCCGACCGCGCCGGTGCCGCCCCTCGCCGACCTGCTCGACGGGCTCGGACTCGCGCATCCGCCCGGCACGGAGTTCCGCAAGTCCGGCGGGCAGTGGGCGGTGCTCCAGCAGTTGCTGACCGACGTGACCGGCGAGCCGTACGCCGACCTGGCCCGGCGGCTTGTCTTCGCCCCGCTCGGGATGCGGGACAGCGGCTTCGAGCTGCCCCCCGCGTACGCCGCCGGCCACGACGAGCGGGGCCGTCCGCTCGACGGCGGCTACCGCCTGCGCACCGCGGTGGCCGGCAGCGGCCTGTGGTCCACCGCCGGCGACCTGGCCCAGCTCGCCGTCGAGGTGCGGCGGGCCCAGCGCGGCGAGTCCACGCTGCTCTCCGCGCCCGCGGCGCGCGTGATGCTGACCGAGGCGCATCCGGGCAGCTTCTACGGGCTCGGCACGGTCGTCGACTACACACGGGCCGACCCCGAGGTGGGGCACAACGGCGAGACGCCGGGATACCGCGCGATGACCGCGATCCGGCTCGGCTCCGGCGCGGGCTGCGTCGTGCTGACCAACGCCGAGTCCGGCAAGGAGGTGCACAAGGTGGTCGCCGCCGCCCTCGGCGGAGTGGCCGCCGCCCCCGCCGTCTGACCCGAGGCCGCGAGCCCGCGCGCGGTGTGCGCTGGCCTACCGCGACTGCCCTCGCCCGGGCCGGTCGCGGGGGCAGGATGGGGGCATGGGCGACGTGCGGTACGCGATCGGTCTGGTGGTCCACCCGACCCGGCCGGTCCGGGAGTCGGTGGAGGTCATCATGGGCTTCGCCCGCCAGCACGGTGGCAGCGTGCTGGTGCGCGAGGTGGACGCGGCACGGGTCGGGCCAGGCGTGGAGGTGGTCACCGCGGAAGCCTTCGCCGCCCGGGTCGACGGCGTGGTGAGCCTGGGCGGTGACGGCACGATGCTGGGCGCCATGCGGCTCCTCGTCGGGCGGCGCACGCCGATCCTCGGCGTCAACCACGGCAACCTCGGCTTCCTCGTGGAGGTGCCGCCCGCCGGGCTGGCCGCCGCGCTCGACCGGATGGTGGCCGGCGACTACGCGCTCGAACCGCACAGCGGCCTGGACGTATGCGCGGCCGGCCGGTCGTTCACCGCGTTCAACGACGTGGTGGTGACCGCCGCGGAGCAGCTCCGGGCGGCGGTGGTCGCCTTCCTCGGCGTCGTCGACGAGTTGGTGGCCGACCCGGCGGTCACGTTCGCGGGCCCGGCGCTGACCAACGTGCTCAAGCACGCCCGCGCGAGCCGGGCCGGGGATCTGGAAGCCGAACGCCGCGCCCGGCATCTCGTACGCCGCGTCCCCGATCCGGGACCCCTCCGCGGCGCCCAGTTCGGCTTCCAACTGGGAGTAGAAGAAGTCGCCGAGCATGAGGGCGGAGAAGTTGACGATGCCGAGCAGCGCCAGCCCGCCGGCGAGGTGGCCGAAGACGACCCCGCGATGGCGGATCAGGTGCACCATCCCCACGATGCCGGGCACGAGGAGTACCCAGCTCCAGTGCAGCAGCGACGCGCTGAGCGAGACCCAGCCGGGGTGGCGGCCGTACGCGCCATCGGCGTCGGCTCCGGCCCGCAGCGCCGGGTCGGCGACCAGACCGGCCACGTACACCAGCGGCGCGGCGATGAGGCAGAGTCCGGCGGCCAGGCGTCGGAACCGGACCGGATCGGCGAGTGTGGACATGGCACCTTCCCTTGCGTCCGCCCACGCCCACGGCGCGGGATCGAGCGCACCGTAGGTCGCCACGGCACCACCGGTCGTCCACCGCGACACCGACCGCCATCAGCACCGGCGCTGAGCCCGCGCGCTTGGCTGGGCGTGAAACGGGGTATCAGTGCGGTAACCCGGCACAGCGGGAGAGCCAGGGCATCGCCAGGATCGACAGGCGTGCCCGGCCTCGACCGCTGCGGACGTCTGGGGTTGCCTTCGCGGGTGGTGCCCCCGGGCGAAGACAAGTCTGCGCTCCTCCGTCTGGCGATCGAGCCTCTGAGCTGGTCGTTTGCTAGTTCGGCTTTGTTGACGAGGCTTCAGTTGCGGCGCAGGTTGGTGCCCTGGTAGGCGCGCCATGCTGCGGCACGACAGCCGAGGCGACCCCTCAGGCTGCTGCTGCGGTAGCGCGGCAAAGGCGACGCGGTCGCCGCCGGTCAGGTTGCTGTAGATGAGTGCCCACGGCTCAGCCACCGGCTAGTCCGTCGCGCTCGGCGCTGACCGCCTCCCGGCGGCGCTCGGCCGGGTGGCCGGCGAGCGGACTGGCGGCGATGTCGCCACCGAAGCGTTCGGCCCGCACTCTTCGACAAAACCGCCGCTGTTCAACGACGCCCTGGGCCTCAGTTGTCGAGGGTGTTAGGCAGCGAGGAGTGCGGCGATCGCGTCGGCGCCGCCGCGGTCGAGCCAGGCGGGGAAGTTCAGGAGGTCGGGGTGGCGGCGGCGTAGGGCGGGGATGTCGGCGCGCCACAGCCCGTTGCTGGTGTAGACGCGTGCGGTGTCCTCGTCCACGTTCATCTCCTTGGTGGCGACCTGCTGGTAGGTGATCTGGCGCCCGAGGCGCTGGCTGATCAGGCGCACGGTGGCGTCGGGGGTGAGCTCGTCGCCGGCCAGTTCGATGGCTTGGCCGAGGTACGTGTCGGGGTCGGCGAAGGCGAGGGCGGCGAACGCGCCGATGTCGGTCACGGCGATGAGTTGCACGGGGACATCGGGGGCGAAGAGGTGGCGCAGAACTCCATCGGCGGAGATGCCGCCCAGCATAGGAATGGCGTGGTTCTCCATGAAGCGCACCGGTCGCAACACGGTGGCTGGCAGCCCGAGATCGGCGATGTGTCGCTCGATGGCCCATTTGCTCTCCCAGAAGGAGATGCCGGTGTCCCGGTCGGCGCCGCCGACGGAGCTGAAAACCAGGTGAGCGACATTGGCGCCGGCCGCGGCGTCGGCCAGGTGCCGGCCGTGCCGGATCTCGCGTTCGCTGTCCAGGTCGTTGGGGGTGACGGCGAACACGCCGTGGGCGCCGGCCATGGCCGCCTTGAGGCTGTCGAGATCGTCGAAGTCACCGCGGAGTGGCTCCGCGCCCGCCGCGGCCAGGTCGCGGACGGCCGCGGCGGCGGGGTCGCGGACCAGGACGCGGACGGGCCAGCCGTCGGCCAGTAGGCGCGCGGCGGTGGCACCGCCCTGCTGGCCGGTGGCGCCGATCACGACAATGGGCTTGTCGGCCCTGTTCGGGGCGGTTGCGGATGAGGTCGAACGCTCCACGGGGGTGGTCATGCGGTGGGTCCTCCGGTCGGATTAATATGGGACTGTCCCGAGAAACTATATCGGGACAGTCCCAAGTTCTCTAGTGAGGTCTGCCATGGACACCGACACCCCGGCGCCCCGGCGCCGCATGCGTGCGGACGCACGCCGCAACTACGAACGGCTGCTGGCCGAGGCGGCGGCTGCGTTCGCCGAGCACGGCGCCGACTTCTCACTCGACGAGATTGCTCGCCGTGCCGGTGTGGCCAACGGCACGCTCTACGCCCACTTCACCAACCGGCGGGTACTGCTCGAAGCGCTGCTGGGTGATCGGATGCGGGCGCTGGCCGCGACCGGTGAGGAACTGCTTACCCAGCCCTCGCCCGTCGAGGGCCTGACCGCCTGGGCGCACGCGGCGATGGCCCACACACGGACCTACCGAGGGCTGGGCATGATGTTGATGCAGGCTGTCGAGGACGAAACCTCCGAGCTGCACGCGGCGTGCATGGCAGTGCTCACCGCCGGGGAAGGGTTGGTGGCGCGAGCCCGGGCGGCTGGTGAGGTGCGGCCGGACGTCACCGCCCCAGACCTGTATGCGCTGGTCAACGCTGCGGCGTGGGCGGGGGAGCAGAGCTCTGAACATCAGGGCGAACGCCTGCTGGCCTTCGGGCTGGACGGTTTTCGGCTGTCGAACACCCGCCCCAGGTGATCGCAGGTCGGCAGGTAGGCCCGGCCTTCAGCCGGCTCGTTTGGTGTCTTTGGCGAAGCAGCGGGCGATGTTCTGCTCGCCCGGCCGGCCCAGGAAAGTCAATCGGAGCCTGGGGCGACGGCCCCGTCTTCGGGTCGGCGTCGTGACCGACCACAACGCCACCGCCGTCGACGTGATCCCCGGTACCAGCCCGCCCAAGCGCAGGGCCGACGACGATGCACTGCGTTGCGTGCGATCGCGGCGAGGCGCCTCGCCGACGGCCACGAATGAGGGCATCCGCTGCCTGCCACGCCGTGATGGCTCCGCCTTGAGGGGTAGGGCATCACGGCATCAAGACGCGCGTCTAAGCCGGTCACCCGCCACCACGTGCGTTGCGGGCCGGCACCGTACCTCGGGTTAACGCGAGGATGCCCCCGGCCGAACGGCCCGGGGCATCCTCGATCGCCTACTCGAATGCGAAACCGGCCTCCACAATCAGTGATCGACCAGTCATGTTCCGGTTTTGCAGTTCTGTGACGTGCCCCCGGTGGGATTCGAACCCACACTGTCGGAGGTTTGAGCTCCGTTCCTCTGCCGGTTGGGATACGGGGACGTCGGTCGGGTCGGGAACTGACCGGGATCAGCCTACCCACTACGCTGAGGGCGGCGGCACCCGGCCGGTCGGAGTGTCGGGAGCAAGTGAGGGGTAGGGGTTCGTGGCCGACACGCAGGCGGGTGCCGAGCGCAGGCGGGTGCTGATCGCCGAGGACGAGGCGCTGATTCGCCTGGATCTGGCCGAGATGCTGGTCGAAGAGGGCTACGACGTGGTCGGCGAGGCCGGCGATGGTGAGACCGCGGTGCGGCTCGCCCTTGACCTCAAGCCCGACCTGGTCATCCTCGACATCAAGATGCCGATCATGGATGGGTTGGCGGCCGCCGAGCGGATCGCCGGCGAGCGCGTGGCGCCGGTGGTCATCCTCACCGCGTTCAGCCAGCGTGACCTGGTGGAGCGGGCCCGGGCGGCCGGCGCGATGGCCTACCTGGTCAAGCCGTTCCAGAAGAGCGACCTGGTGCCGGCGATCGAGATCGCCCTCTCCCGCTACCAGGAGATCGCCGCCCTGGAGTCCGAGGTGGCCGGGCTGACCGACCGCCTGGAGACCCGCAAGGCCGTGGAGCGGGCGAAGGGGACGCTGATGACCACTTACGGCATGACCGAGCCGCAGGCTTTCAAGTGGATCCAGCGCACCGCCATGGACCACCGGATGACCATGCGCGAGGTCGCCGAGCGGATCTTGACGGAGACTCCGGGCGAAGGCGCTGACCAGGCAAAACAGTAGAGCTTTATGACAGCGTTACCGTCAGACTGAGCACGCTACGTAACGGTTTCGTCAACTGCGGCGTCAAGCCCTTACGGGCTGCCCGCCTGTTGGGATAACGTCCCGGCGCAGACCGAGATAGCGGTCGGGCTCGTCTGTCCCGCAAGAGCCAATCGGCGGTGGGTGGTTCGGGCCATTTGATGGAGGAGGGTTCGAGCCTTGAGGCAGAAGCTCGCGCGGGCGTTCGGTGGCGTCGTCATCGCCGCGCTCGTATTTAGTGGCGCCGCGTGCCAGGCCGGGGAAGAGGACGGCGGCGACAGCGGCAACGGCGACAACGCCGCGTGTGGCCTGAAGATCGGCTTCTTCGGTGCGCTCACCGGTGACTCGGCGGGCCTTGGCATTCACATGCGCAACGGCACAAAGCTGGCCATCGACCAGTTCAACAAGGAAAACGCCGACTGCACCTTCGAGCTCCAGGAGTACGACTCGCAGGGCGACCCGGCCAAGGCCCCGGCCCTCGCGACGCAGGCGGTCAACGACCAGAAGGTCATCGCCGTCATCGGCCCCGCCTTCTCCGGTGAGTCCGAGGTGGCTGTCCCGACCTTCCAGGACGCCGGTCTGCCCATCATCACCCCGTCGGCGACCCGCCCCAGCCTGAGCACCAAGGGCTGGTCGGTCTTCCACCGGGGCGTCGGCAACGACACCTCGCAGGGCCCGGCCGCCGGTCGGTACATCCAGAACGTGCTGAAGGCCGAGAAGGTCTACATCGTCGACGACCAGTCGGCGTACGGCGCGGGTCTTGCCGACGAGGTCAAGAAGGTCATCGGCGCCAGCGTCGTCGGTGAGGACAAGGTCGCGGTCAAGGACACCAACTTCTCCGCGGTCGTCACGAAGATCCGCAGCAGTGGCGCGACCGCACTCTTCTTCGGTGGCTACTACACCGAGGCGGGCCTGCTGCTCAAGCAGCTCAAGGGCGCCGGCTGGCAGGGCACGATGATCGCCGGCGACGGTGTCAACGACGCCAACTTCATCTCGGTCGCCGGCCAGGACGTAGCCGAGGGCACGATCCTGACCTGCCCGTGCGCGCCGGCGACGGCCGCCAAGGGCACGTTCGTGACCGACTACAAGGCCGCGTTCGACAACGCCGACCCGGGCACCTACGCCGACGTGTCGTACGACATCACCAAGATCGTTCTTGAGGGCCTCAAGGATGGCAAGGCGACCCGCGCCGACATGCTCGCCTGGATCAAGGGCTACAACAAGGCGGGCACCGCGACCGGTGTTACCTACAAGTTCGACGGCACCGGTGAGCTTGACCCGACCCAGGTGATCGTCTGGGCGTTCAAGGTGCAGGCCGGCAAGGTGGTTCCGGACGTGGAGATCCCGAAGGCCTGACGGCCGGATCGGGACACCGAGCCATCGGGTGCGGCCGGGAGCAAGGCGCTCCCGGCCGCACCTGACTTTGCATGAGACTTTTCCCTGGAGCGCTACTTGGACTTCGACGGCTTGCTGCGGGATTTTCCGCAGCTGACCACCACAGGGCTGGAGCAGGGCGCCATCTATGCCCTGGTGGCCCTCGGCTACACGCTGGTTTACGGCGTTCTGCGCCTCATCAATTTTGCCCACTCCGAGGTCTTCATGATCGGCACGGTCTCCGCCATGGCGATGTGGCAGGTGATCGGGTTCGACCAGAACTCGGCGGTCAACGGGTTCGGCATCGTACTCGTGCTGATCTTCACGGGGCTGATAGCCGCCGTGATCGGCTCCACCGTCACGGCGGTGCTGGTCGAACGGGTGGCGTACCGGCCGCTGCGGCGCAGGAACGCACCACCCCTCGCGTTCCTCATCACCGCGATCGGCGCGTCGTTCGTGCTCGCCGAGTTCATCGGCCTCTTCAGTGACGACCTCGGCATTGGCGGGCAGCGGGCGCCGTTCGGCATGGTCGACGTGATCAAGTCAGACGTCGTCGTCAGCCTGGGCGGTTGGGAGATCACCAACACCCAGATCGTCGTCGTCGTCTCGGCGATCCTGATGCTCATCGCGCTTGACATGTTCATCAACCGCAGCCGCCTCGGCCGGGGCATCCGCGCGGTTGCCCAGGACGCGGACACCGCCGCCCTGATGGGCGTCAACAAGGACCGGGTCATCATGCTGGTCTTCGTGATCGGCGGCATCATGGCGGGTGCGGCGGCCCTGCTGTGGAACCTCACCTACGGCTACAGCCGGTTCAACGTCGGCTTCCTCATCGGCCTCAAGGCGTTCGCGGCGGCGGTCCTCGGCGGCATCGGCAACCTGCGTGGGGCCCTTCTCGGCGGGCTGCTGCTCGGCATCGTGGAGAATTACGCCTCGGGTCTGTTCGGCACCGAGTGGAAGCACTTCACCGCCTTCTTCGTGCTGATCGTGCTGCTGATGTTCCGGCCGACCGGTCTGCTAGGCGAGTCGTTGGGGAGGGCGCGCGCATGAACTCACACGTCGAGAAGGTGCGCGCGCGCGGCCAAGCCATGCGTTCGCGCTGGTCGAACATGCCCAAGCAGTTCCGGTGGGCAGCGATCATCGCGCTGATCATCTTCCTCTACCTGCTGCCCAACCGCTGGTTCTACATCAATCTGTGGTACTTCCGCACCATGGAGTCGGACATGGCCACGGTGCTGTTCGACACCGCGGTCTTCGTCCTGCTGGCGGTGGGGCTCAACGTCGTGGTCGGCTTCGCCGGCCTGCTCGACCTCGGTTACTACGGCTTCTTCGCGGTCGGCGCGTACACGGTGGCGATCCTCACGTCACCGGAGAGCCGGTTCGACGTCGGCTGGCCGTGGCTGCTGGCCCTGCCGGTTGCCATCATCGTCACCATGATCTCGGGCCTGATCATCGGCGGCCCGACCCTCCGATTGCGCGGCGACTATCTGGCCATCGTCACGCTCGGCTTCGCCGAGATGATCCGGCTGTACGCGCAGCAAAACTCCGGCATCGCCAACGGCCAGCGGGGCATCCCGCAGATCCCGCACCCGGTCCCCGAGATCAAGGGGCCGGACGGGGATTCGTGGTTCGCCTTCGACGCGCGGCCGTACTACTGGCTGGTCCTCACGCTCATCATCATCGTGATCCTCGGCATGCGAAACCTCAGTCGCAGCCGGGTCGGACGGGCCTGGGTGTCGATCCGTGAGGACGAGGACGCGGCGCAGATCATGGGCGTGCCCACGTTCAAGTACAAGCTGTGGGCGTTCGCGATCGGCGCGGCGGTCGGCGGCCTCTCCGGCGCGATATTCGCGGGGAAGCAGAACTTCATCAACTCCGACAGCTTCCTGCTGGAAAACTCGATCCTCGTCCTCGCGGCGGTCATCCTCGGTGGGGCGGGCAACATCGCCGGCGCGATCGTGGGGGCGTTCATCACCTGGTACCTGCCGGAGTGGCTGCGGGGCATCGGTGGCACCCTCGGTCTCGAGGTCAACATCGCCGAGTACCGGATCCTGATCTTCGGTCTGGTGATCATCGTGATGATGATCTTCCGGCCGCAAGGGATCATTCCCAACAGGCGACGGGCGGCGGAGTTCGCCGACCGGCGCAAGGAGGCCGTACCGACGGAGACGAGCGCATGACCGAGACAGCCCCCGAGATCAGCACATCGGCCGAGGCTCCCGCTCCCACGCGGGAGGCGCTGCTGGAGGTCGACCACGTCACGCTCCGCTTCGGTGGCGTGGTCGCCCTCAACGACGTCAACTTCACCCTGTACAAGGGGGAGATCCTGGGTCTGATCGGGCCCAACGGCGCCGGCAAGACCACCTGCTTCAACGCGATGACCGGCGTCTACGTCCCGACCCAGGGGGAGATCCGGTTCAACGGCCAGCGGGTGAGTGGCCGGGCCCGACACAAGATCACCAAGATGGGCATCGCCCGCACGTTCCAGAACATCCGGCTCTTCCCGGAGATGACGGCGCTGGAAAACGTCATGGTCGGTGCCGACGCGCACCACAAGACCAGCGTGATCTCGGCGCTGTTCCGGCTCCCGCGCTTCTGGCGGGAGGAGCGGACCGGTCGCGACCGGGCGCACGACCTGCTCCGCTTCGTGGGCGTCGAGCGCCCCGGCGAGTTGGCCCGCAACCTCTCGTACGGGGAGCAGCGGCGCCTGGAGATCGCCCGGGCGCTGGCCACCAGCCCCACCCTGCTCTGCCTGGACGAGCCGGCCGCCGGCTTCAACCCGGCGGAGAAGGACTCGCTGCTCGCGCTCATCCGCAAGATCCGCGACACCGGCGTGACGGTGCTGCTGATCGAGCACGACATGCGGCTGGTCATGGGCGTCACCGACCGGATCGTGGTGCTGGAGTTCGGCAAGAAGATCGCCGAGGGCCTGCCCGCCGAGGTCCGGGAAAACCCCGCGGTCATCGCCGCGTACCTGGGGGTGCCGACCGATGCTTCTTGAGATCAAGGACCTCACCCTGCTGTACGGGCGCATCCAGGCGCTGCACGGCATCAGCATGCACGTCGACGAGGGCGAGGTGGTGGCGCTCATCGGGGCCAACGGCGCCGGCAAGACCACCACCATGCGGGCCATCTCGGGCCTGCGCCCGGTGGCCAGCGGGAAGATCATCTTCAACGGCGACGACGTCACCAAGATGCGGGCCGACCTGCGGGTGATCCGGGGCATCGGCCAGTCACCCGAGGGCCGGGGCGTCTTCCCGGGCATGACGGTGCGGGAAAACCTGGAGATGGGCGCCTACACGCGCCGTGACCGGGGCGGCATCGCGCAGGACCTGGCGATGGTGTTCGACCTCTTCCCGCGCCTCAAGGAGCGGGAGCGGCAGGCCGGCGGCACGCTCTCCGGCGGTGAGCAGCAGATGCTGGCGGTGGGGCGGGCGATGATGACCCGGCCCAAGCTGCTGCTGCTCGACGAGCCCTCGATGGGGCTCGCGCCGATGCTGATCCAGCAGATCTTCGAGATCATCACCCGGATCAACGAGCAGGGCACCACGGTGCTGCTCGTGGAGCAGAACGCCCAGCAGGCGCTCTCCCGCGCGCACCGTGGCTACGTGCTGGAGACCGGGTCGATCGTCAAGGAGGGCAGCGGCCAGGACCTCCTCCACGACCCCGCGGTCAAGGAGGCATACCTGGGCGTCGCCTGACGCTCTCGCGTGTCGACGTGGGTCGCCGGCCTGTGACGGCTGGCGACCCACGCTGGGTCCGCAGGTGTGCGGCTGCCCGCGGCCCTCGCCCCGAGGCGCGAACATGGCGGGGCGGGTCCAGTGACTTTCCGTGTCGCTATCCGGCGTGGAAATCGAGATCAGGACGACTCATGGCGCCCCCGGCAACCACAACTCGTCCTGATCTCGAAGGTTCCGGCGCCCGCACTGGCTAGGTTGCTACCGAGGGTGACATCAGGTGCATCCGGTTCCCGAATGGCGGCCGGGCTACGCGGGACATCGTAGACAAACGTTGACCTTCACCTCGAAAGCTCTTGCCTCCCACGGACGGCGGCGGATCGCGACCGGCATCCCACCGAACCCGGCGGTCGCGCAGCGTGCCCCGCGCCCGACCGGGCACCTGACCCGCCGCGGTGAGCCGCCTCGACCAGGCTGGGCGGGGCGGTGGGGTTGTGGACCGCGGAGGGCGAGGCTGCGGGAGCGGCGGTCTGGACCGCGACGGGCATCGCGGTAGCCCAAATCGGTCAGGGTTTGCGGCCGACGCCCGCGTACGAGGGAACCATCTCGGTGATGTCGTCGTCGGCGCGCCACTTGGCCGGGTCGACCAGGCCCGGCTCGACCAGCTCCAGCCCGTCGAAGAAGGTGGCGATCTGCTCGCGCGTGCGCAGCGCCACCGCGTTGGCCCGCGTGTAGCGGTCGGCGACCTCCTGCTGCTCCGCCGACAGCTCGTAGGGGAACGTGGCCACCTGCGAGATCCCGATGTAGCTCCCCGGCGCGATCGCGTCGCGCAGCCGGGCCAGGATGCCGGCCGGGTCGGCGTCGTCGGGCACGAAGTGCAGCACCGCCACGATCAGCACGGCGACCGGCTGCGTGAAGTCGAGCGCGCCGGTGACCCGCGGGTCCTTGAGGAGCGCGTCGGCGTCGCGGATGTCGGCCTGCACGACCGTGACGCGCTCGTCGCCCTCGACGATGGCGACGCTGTGCGCGACCGCCACGGGGTCGACGTCGACGTAGACCACCTTGGCGTCCGGCGCGACCCGGTGGGCCGCCTCGTGCACGTTACCCACGGTGGGGATGCCCGAGCCCAGGTCGAGGAACTGGCGGATGCCCGCGCCCGCCAGGTACTCGACCGCGCGCCGCAGGAAGCCCCGGTTGGCGTGGGCGGCCAGCCGGATCTGCGGGCCCACCGCGAGCACCTGCTCGGCCATCTGCCGGTCGATCGCGAAATTGTGCAGGCCACCGAGCATGTAGTCGTAGATCCGGGCGGTGCTCGGCCGCTCCAGGTCGACCTCCGGTGGCGCCCAAGCCGGCCGCTCCATCGCTTCGCCTCCTCGACGACTGCATGCCTGTCGGCGCATCACCTTACGGGTTGGCGGACCGTCGCGCGTGCCCGCTCCAGGACTGTCGGGGGTGCGGGCTAGAGTCGCTTTCTGTGACAGAGTCAACGCCGCGCCTGCTCCTGCTCGACGGGCATTCGCTCGCATACCGGGCATTCTTTGCCCTGCCCGTGGAAAACTTCTCGACGGCCACGGGGCAGCCGACCAACGCGGTCTTCGGCTTCACGTCGATGCTGATCAACATGCTGCGCGACGAGCGGCCCACGCACATCATCGTGTCGTTCGACGTGTCACGGCAGTCTTTCCGCACGGAGAAATACGCGGAGTACAAGGCCGGCCGCTCGGAGACGCCGGCGCCGTTCCAGGGTCAGGTGAGCCTGGTCAAGGAGGTGCTGGAGGCGCTGCGCATCCCGGTGGTGGAAAAGCCGGGCTACGAGGCCGACGACGTGATCGGCACGCTGACCCAGCAGGGGCGCGAGGCCGGCATGGAGGTGGTGATCAGCACCGGCGACCGCGACGCGTTCCAGCTTGTCGACGAGCACGTGACGGTGCTCTACCCGGTGCGTGGCGTCTCCGAGGTCTGGCGGATGGACCCGGCGGCGGTCGAGGCGAAATACTTCGTGCCCCCGGCGCGATACCGCGACAAGGCGGCGCTGGTCGGCGAGACGAGTGACAACCTGCCCGGCGTGCCCGGCGTGGGCGACAAGACCGCGGCCAAGTGGATCAAGGAGTACGGCGGGCTCGAAGGCGTCATCGCCAACGCCGACAAGATCAAGGGCAAGGCCGGCGACAACCTCCGCGCCCACCTGGCCGACGTGATCCGCAACTACGAGATCAACCAGCTGGTCTGCGACCTGGAGCTGCCGCTGCGCCCCGAAGACGCCCGCTGGCCCGGCTGGGATCGCGAGGCCGTGCACCAGGTCTTCGACGCGCTCGAGTTCCGCGTGCTGCGCGAGCGGCTGTACCAGTACCTCGAGGCCGTCGAGCCGGAGGCCGAGGCCGGTTTCGAGCTCGACGGCTCGGTGCTGGCCGGCGGTGAGGTGGCCGGTTGGCTGGAGTCGCACGCGCCGGCCGGCGCCCCGATCGGCATGGCGGTGGCCGGGCGGTTCGGCCGCGGCACGGGCGAGCTGACCGGCGTCGCGCTGGCCACCGCGGACGGCCCGGCCGCCTGGTTCGACCCGGCCGAGCTGGCGGAGGGCGACGAGGTCGCGGTGGCCGCCTGGCTGGCCGACGCCAAGCGCCCCAAGGTGATCCACGACAGCAAGCCGGCGCTGCTCGCGTTCCGGGCCCGCGGCTGGGAGCTGCGCGGCGTCTCCCGCGACACCGCGATCGCGGCCTACCTGGCCCGCCCCGACCAGCGCACCTACGACCTGACCGACCTCGCCCTGCGCTACCTGCACCGCGAGCTGCGGGTCGACGCGCCCGACAACGGCCAGCTCACGATCGAAGGGCTGGGCGGCGAGAGCGAGGCGGTCGAGCAAAACCTGATGCTCCGCGCCCGCGCCACGCTTGACCTCGCCGACGCGATCGACGCCGAGCTGGCCCGCGACGGCGAGCTCTCCGCGCGGCTGATGGCCGACGTCGAGCTGCCGCTGGTCGAGGTGCTGGCCGAGATGGAGCGCACCGGCATCACGGCCGACACCGACTACCTCTCCGACCTGGAGAGCAAGTTCGCGGCCGAGGTGAAGGCGGCGGCCCAGGCGGCGTACGCGGTGGTGGGGCGCGAGTTCAACCTCGGCTCGCCCAAGCAGCTCCAGGAGATCCTCTTCAACGAGCTGGGCCTGCCGAAGACCAAGCGGATCAAGAGCGGCTACACGACCGACGCCGACGCGTTGCAAGGGCTCTTCGCGCAGACCGGTCACCCGCTGCTGGAGCACCTGTTGCGCCACCGCGACGTGGCCAAGCTCAAGTCGACCGTCGACGGGCTGCTCAAGTCGGTCTCCGACGACGGGCGCATCCACACGACGTACTTCCAGACGGTCGCGGCCACCGGGCGCCTCTCGTCCACCGACCCCAACCTGCAGAACATCCCGATCCGCACCGAGGAGGGGCGGCGGATCCGGCGGGCGTTCGTGGTGGGCGACGGCTTCGAGTGCCTGATGAGCGCCGACTACAGCCAGATCGAGATGCGCATCATGGCCGACCTCTCCAAGGACGAGGCGCTGATCGACGCGTTCAACTCGGGGGCCGACTTCCACGCGGCCACCGCCTCGTCGGTCTTCGGCATCCCGATCGAGGAGGTCACCGCTGATCACCGCCGCAAGATCAAGGCGATGAACTACGGCCTCGCGTACGGCCTCTCCGTCTACGGCCTCTCCCAGCAGCTCAACATCCCGACCGACGAGGCGCGGGCGCTCATGGACGAGTACTTCGAGCGCTTCGGCGGCGTGCGCGACTACCTCCAGGCGGTCGTGGCGCAGGCCCGGCAGGACGGCTACACGCAGACCATCCTGGGCCGCCGGCGCTACCTGCCCGACCTGATCAGCGACAACCGCCAGCGGCGCGAGATGGCCGAGCGGATGGCGCTCAACGCCCCGATCCAGGGCTCGGCGGCCGACATCATCAAGGTGGCGATGCTCCACGTCGACCGTGCCCTCCGCGCCTCTGGCCTGCGCTCGCGGATGCTGCTCCAAGTGCACGACGAGCTGGTGTTCGAGGTGGCGGCGGGCGAGCGCGAGCGGGTCGAGGAGCTGGTCCGCACCGAGATGGGCAACGCCTACCCGCTGTCGGTGCCGCTTGAGGTCTCGGTCGGCGTCGGCCAGGATTGGAACAGCGCCGACCACTGACGCCGCTTGGCCTCCCCGCGCTTTGCATGCCGTTGTCGGCCGTTGCGCCGACGACCGCGCCGGTGCCGGCGCCGATCGCCATGCCGAGCAGCGGGGCGAGGAAGAGCAGACCGAATCAGCCCGCCCCAGAGCGCCCCGCCGGCCGCGGCGGTGCCGACCGCGCCGTTGGTCTGGTGCAGCTTGATCTTCCCGCCGTCGCGGTGCTCCACCACCACGGCGTCGTCGAGCTGGATGAGCATCTGCTTCTGGAGGTCGCCGAGCTGGGCGAGGGCCGCTTCGGCCGTCCGCGTGTCGGGGTAGCCGATGGCGATGAGGTCACTCATGTGATCACCCTTTCGTGAGTATTCCTCACGCATCGTGACCCTCCGGCTGCCGGTTACGCGCCGGTACGCGCAATTTGCGGGTGAAGCGCGGATACGACGAGGCCATCCCGGCAGTCGAGGTGGCAGGCGGCCCCACACGCGGACAGACCACGCTCCGCAGCCTAGTTTGCCTTTCGCCCTTATTGCCTCGGTCTGCGTACCTATGGTGAGGGGATCGAAGGAGGAAGCGAGGAAGTCATGGCCAAATCAAGCACGTCCCGCGCGTGGGCGGTCGGCGGGCTCGTCTTCGCCGCCACCGTGATGATCCTGCTGGGGATCTGGGAGGTCTTCGTCGGCATCGCCGCGATCGTCAACGACCAGTTCTTCGTCGTGGGCCCCAACTACACGTACAACCTCGACACCACCGCCTGGGGCTGGATCCACCTCGCCCTCGGCGTGCTCGCCGTCGTGGCGGGATTCTTCCTGTTCACGGGCGCTGCCTGGGCCCGCGCGGTGGGCATCGCCCTGGCCGCACTGGTGGCGATCAACAACTTCGTCTTCCTGCCGTACTACCCGCTCTGGTCGCTGGCCATGATCGCGCTCGCCGTGTTCGTGATCTGGGCGGTGGCCACGGCCCGCGTCGGCCGTCCCGGCGACACGCAAGCGGGGGAGATGGCATCTGGCTACTACCGCGGCGCCGGGGGCGAACCCCGCCCCGCGCCGGACCGCTGGCCCACCAACCGCCCGCCGGCCGGCCAGCACCGCAGCGACGATCCGACCACCAACGGGGCGAAGGGGGTCGAGCAGGTCGCCGACCGGCCGCCGCTGGGCCGCGGCTAGTGCACGACGGGGCCGTGCCCGCCGTGAGCGGTCCGGTCCCGGAGACCCAAGAGAGAGATTGGGCTACCGCGGCGCCCGCCGTGGTCGAGACCGCCGCTCCCGCGGCCGCGCCCTCCGCGTCCACACGACCGGCGGCTAGCGCTTCACGCAACTGAAGATGGCGGTGCCGGGGAAGAGCCGGCCGCGCATCGGGCTCCACTGGCCCCACACCTGCTCGTGCCCGGCCGGCCACTCCGGCTCCACCAGGTCGCGCAGCTCGAACCCCGCCGCCACCAGCTCACGAATCCGGTCGCCGAGGGTGCGGTGCTGCTCGACGTACGTGGGGACGCCTCCCTCGTCCCGCTCCACGTAGGGGGAGCGGTCGAAGTACGAGTGGACGGCGAGGAGGCCGCGCTCGCCCGGGTCGTCCAGGAAAATCCAACGCATCGGATGTGTGACGGAAAAGACCCAGCGCCCGCCGGGGCGGAGCACGCGGGCGACCTCGCGCATCAGGGCGCCCGAGTCGGCCACGAACGGCACCGCGCCGAAGGCGGTGCAGGCCACCTCGAACGCGCCGTCGCGGAACGGCAGCGCCAGTGCGTCGGCCTGGAGCAGCGGTACCCGTACCCCGGAGGCCCGCGCGCCGGCCACGGCGTGCCGCAACATGCCCGCGGAGAGGTCGACGGCGACCACGTCGGCGCCCTCGGTGGCGAGCCAGCGGGCGGCGGCCGCGGCGCCGCAGCCCACCTCGAGCACGCGGCGGCCGGCGACGTCGCCGAGCAGGTGGGCGTCGGCCTCGCGGAGGCCCTCGGGGCACCACACGAAGTCCGCCTCGCCGAGGAACGCGCCGTGCTCGGCCTGGTAGCTGTCGGCGTCGCCGTCCCACCAGCCACGGTTGGCGCGGCGGGCCTCGGCCTCGGTCACCGGCTGGCGGCCGACGCGAGTGTCCTCGTCGATCACGGAGGTCACAGTAGTCGGGGCCGCCGGGGTCGAACCCCGTTCAACCGGGACGGCGTGGCGCGTCCCGCCCGGTGGGCGGCGGACGGTGCGGGAGGTTGGAAAAGGTTTATTGGGACATTTTTGGTGATTGTTGACACGCGCACATCTGGCCCCGGTAGGGCTTGCACGCTGTGGTAATGCGCACGGTAAGCTAGTCGATGCACTCGCGGATTGTGACCTCGGCAGGGAGCAGGTCCGCGGTCGGCGGACACATCTCGCGGATCATCGACGATGGCAGAGCTGTGCCCGACGGCCGGTCCGTGTGCGCAGCAGGTCCCCGCGACACCATCCGTTCGGAGCAACAGTCCACATGACGAGCAGCATCGAGGCCACCTCGAGCGCCAACAAGGTCACCGTCGACGACCTCGGGTCCGAGGAGGCGTTCCTCGCCGCGATCGACGAGACCATCAAGTACTTCAACGACGGCGACATTGTCGAAGGCACCGTCGTCAAGGTCGATCGGGACGAGGTCCTGCTCGACATCGGCTACAAGACCGAGGGCGTCATCCCCTCGCGCGAGTTGTCGATCAAGCATGACGTGGACCCCGCTGAGGTGGTGTCGGTCGGTGACCACATCGAGGCCCTGGTTCTCCAGAAGGAGGACAAGGAGGGCCGCCTGATCCTCTCGAAGAAGCGGGCGCAGTACGAGCGCGCCTGGGGCACGATCGAGAAGATCAAGGACGAGGACGGCGTCGTGCGCGGCTCCGTCATCGAGGTGGTCAAGGGCGGTCTCATCCTCGACATCGGGCTGCGCGGCTTCCTGCCGGCGTCGCTGGTGGAGATGCGGCGCGTGCGCGACCTCCAGCCCTACGTCGGTCGCGAGCTCGAGGCGAAGATCATCGAGCTGGACAAAAACCGCAACAACGTGGTTCTGTCTCGCCGCGCGTGGCTGGAGCAGACCCAGTCCGAGGTGCGCACCGAGTTCCTCAACAAGCTCCAGAAGGGCCAGGTCCGCAAGGGCGTGGTCTCCTCGATCGTCAACTTCGGCGCGTTCGTCGACCTTGGCGGCGTGGACGGTCTGGTGCACGTCTCCGAGCTGTCCTGGAAGCACATCGACCACCCCTCCGAGGTCGTCGAGGTGGGCCAGGAGGTGGAGGTCGAGGTCCTCGACGTCGACCTCGACCGCGAGCGGGTCTCGCTGTCGCTCAAGGCGACGCAGGAGGACCCGTGGCGCCAGTTCGCCCGCACCCACGCGATCCAGCAGATCGTGCCGGGCAAGGTGACCAAGCTGGTGCCGTTCGGCGCGTTCGTGCGGGTCGACGACGGCATCGAGGGCCTGGTCCACATCTCCGAGCTGGCCGAGCGCCACGTGGAGATCCCGGAGCAGGTGGTGCAGGTCGGCTCCGACGTGATGGTCAAGGTCATCGACATCGACCTCGAGCGTCGCCGGATCTCGCTGTCGCTCAAGCAGGCCAACGAGGGCTTCGTCGAGGGCGAGGAGCACTTCGACCCGACGCAGTACGGCATGGCCGCGACCTACGACGCCGAGGGCAACTACATCTACCCGGAGGGCTTCGACCCGGAGACGGGCGAGTGGCTCGAGGGCTTCGAGAAGCAGCGTGAGGAGTGGGAGCGGCAGTACGCCGAGGCCCGCCAGCGCTGGGAGGCCCACACCAAGCAGGTGCAGACGGCGCGTGCCGCCGACCTCGACGCCGCCGCGGCGCCCGCTTCGTCGGGTGCGGGCGGTGGCGGTGCCGCGCAGGCCACGGCCGCGCCGGCCCGTCAGGCCGAGGAGCCCGCGGGCACCCTGGCCACGGACGAGGCGCTCGCCGCTCTGCGCGAAAAGCTGGCCGGCGGCAAGTAAGGGATCGATTGAAAGACGGGCCCCGTCGCGCTTCGGCGCGGCGGGGCCCGTCCGCGTCTTCCGCCCGCCGCGTCGCGCCCCGAGTTGGCGCGGCCCGGCGCGGAGTCGGAGGTCGGGGTTGCCCGTCGTGCGCGAGGGCGGCGGTCCTCGGTGTCCGGAAAAGCGCCCGTCGAGCGGACCGGGCGGGGATGGAAGACTGGGCCTGTGCTGCAGATCGGGCTGACCGGGGGGATCGGGGCGGGCAAGAGCGCGGTGGCCGCCCGCCTCACCGAGCGAGGTGCCACCGTCATCGACTCCGACCGGCTGGCCCGTGAGGTGGTCGAGCCGGGCACCGACGGGCTGGCCGAGGTGGTCGCGGCGTTCGGCGACGAGGTGCTCGGTGCCGACGGCGCGCTCGACCGGCCGGCGCTCGGCGCGCGGGTCTTCGGCGACGACGGCGCGCGCCGACGGCTGGAGGCGATCATCCATCCCCGCGTACGCGAGCGCGGCAAGGAACTCCTCGCCGCCGTGGCGCCCGACGCGATCGTGGTCAACGACGTGCCGCTGCTGGTCGAGGTGGGGCTCGCGCCGACGTACCACCTGGTGATCGTGGTCGACGCGGCTGAGGCCACTCGCGTGGAGCGGCTGGTCCGCGACCGGGGGATGACGCCCGAGCAGGCGCACGCCCGCATCCGCGCGCAGGTGGGGGAGGAGGAGCGGCGGGCCGCCGCCGACTCGCTGCTGCGCAACGACTCCACGCTGGCCGACCTGCGTACGCGCGTGGACGCGCTGTGGCACGAGCGGCTGCGACCCTACGAGGAAAACGTCAGGCTCCAGCGCGTCCCCTGTCTGGGCGCGTCGACGTCGCCGGACGACTACCCCCGGATCGCCGCGCGGCTGGCCCACGTGCTGGGCACCGACCGGGTGAGCCTGGCGGGCGGCGTGGTGCGCGTGGAGACCGACCGGACGGAGGCGCTCGGCCCGGCCGGCTTCCCGCCGCTGCCGGACGGGCGGGGCTGGGGGAGCGCCGACCCCGGCCGCCCGGCGCGCATCACGGTCGCCGAGCCCTAGCTATTCGGGACGTGCGGGTCCGGGGCCGGCGCGGCCCCTGCCCTTACCGGGGGCGGCTGAGCGTGGGCACGTCGCCGGGCGTGATGTCGAGCTGGGCAAACGCGCCCATCCGGGTCCGCAGCTCCAGCCGCCGCACCACGCCGGTGCGGTCCATCCAGTAGCGGATCCGCGCCGCCCCGCGCGCGCCGCCGACGTCGGCGCCCTTGGCGATCTCGAACACGTTGACCGGGCCGCCGGCCAGCGTGTCCTTGCGCAGCCACAGGGCCACCTGCTTGAGCGCGTCGACGTCGTCCCGGCCGGTGCCGCTGACCGCGAGCGCCTCGTTGAGCAGCAGGTCGAGGTCGAGCCCGCCGAGTTCGTCGCCCCGCGCCGACCACGGGATGGTCTGCCAGTCGCCGGACGTCGGGGGGAGTGGGGGGAGCTTGCCGGCCTCGAAGCCGTCGTTGCGGACGGTCACGCCGGTGCGGTTCGCTCGCATGAGGACACGCTCGTCGGTCTTGTCCATGTCGTACGCGCCGATGTACGCCACCGTCTGCCGCCAGTCCAGCCAACCGTTCGCCAGCATCGTGCCGGCGGGGAGCATGGGTACGGTGAGCGTGATCTGGCCACCGCCCGCGGCCCGGTTGCGCTGGCGCATGAGGGCGAGCGCCTCGGCCTCGGCGTCGTTGACCTGGCGGGGCTTGGTGGTGCGCCCGCCGAAGGCGTCGATCGCCACGAGCTCGGGCCGCTTCTCGCGGGTGAGGTCCACCTTGACCGGCAGGTCCTTGCCGAGCAGCGCCTCGAAGCGGTGCAGGCGCGCGTCGCCGTCCAGCCAGTACCGCACCGCGCCGCCCATCGCCGCCAGCGAGTTGGGTCCGGGCGTGGGGGAGGCGGGGCCGACCGGCTGCGCCGACGCGCTCGCGGTGGCCGTCGGCGCGGGCGGCTTGGCTGTGGGCGTCGCGGTCGGCTTGGGCTGCGGGGGCAGGGCCGGGCCGAGCAGCACGTCGACGGGCAGGTCGGCGATCCGGTCGGTGCCGAGCCACCGCGAGTCGCTGCGCGCCAGCAGGTCGGCGTGGTCCGGCTTCTCGGCGGCGATCGCGAAGAGCAGCGCCACGAACGAGTCGATCGGCGCCGGCTGCGCGGCGGTCGCCGTCGACGGGCGGACCCGCCACTCCTTCGCCGGCGGCGTCTCCGGTGGCAGACCGCCGTCCGCCCGCCCCGGCCGCGTGGCGATTACTCCGGGTACGGCCTGGAGCAGCCCGTCGTCCGGTCCCGGCGTGGGCGCCGTGGCCGCGAGGTAGACAAGTGGCCGCCGCCAGTCGACCCAGCCCGCGAGCTTGATGTCGGCGCCCGGCTTGCCCAGCGTGGCGCGGATGCCGACCCGGGCGTCCTCGAAGTTGCGGGCGCGCATGCCGGCCAGCCGCTGCGCCTCGGTCGCCGAAAGCGGTCGGGCCTCGACCTGTTTCTCGACCGGCGTACACGAGACGAGGCCCGTGGTGAGCCCCGCGGCCGAGCCGGCGGCGACACAGACCAGGGCGGCGAGCGCGATGATCCGTCGCCGTTCGAAGCTTGCCTTCACGCGAGGTTGAACGCGCTGCCGTCAGATGGGTGACGTGTGCCGTTCCGGTCGGTTTGTTTCGATCGGTCGATCCGGCGGTGTGGGAGCGGCTCGCGGATCGGGCGTGTCGGCCGCCGCGTGAGTGCCCTTCCGCCCGGTGCACGCGGACATGCCGGCGCGCACCGGGAAGTCGATCCGCTGTGGAAAGAATGGGGCGCTCGCGGCGGCCGGTCAGCGCGTCCTGCGCGACCGCGTCGGGTGCGCTCACCGGCGAGCTGCCGGGGCTGCGACCCTGCGCCGGGTCTGACCGGCCGGTGTGGAGGCCCGATCATGTGCCCGGTCGGCCGCCGCGAGCGGCCTACCCCTAAGACGGTAGCGCGGTGATCTTTCCCACACAACGCCAATATCGAAGTTGATCGCACCTGAAACGGTCTCCCCGGCGGGTTGTCACACCGTCGGCGTACGGTTTAGCGCATGGGTCTCGACATCCCGCGACTCGACGGCCGCTTCCAGGTCGTCAGCGACTACAAGCCGTCCGGCGACCAGCCGGCAGCCATCGACGAGCTTGAGCGTCGAGTGCGCCGCGGCGACCGCCACACGGTGCTCATGGGCGCCACCGGCACGGGCAAGAGCGCGACCACCGCGTGGCTGGTCGAGCGGATGCAGCGCCCGACGCTGGTGCTCGCCCACAACAAGACGCTGTGTGCGCAGCTCGCCAAGGAGTTTCGGGAGCTGATGCCGCACAACGCGGTGGAGTACTTCGTCTCCTACTACGACTACTACCAGCCCGAGGCGTACATCCCGCAGACGGACACATACATCGAAAAGGATTCCTCGGTCAACGAGGAGGTCGAGCGGCTGCGCCACTCGGCCACGATGTCGCTGCTCACCCGCCGCGACGTGATCGTGGTGGCCACCGTCTCCGCGATCTACGGGCTGGGCACCCCGTCCGAATACCTCGACCGCTCGGTGCGCGTGCGGGCCGGCGAGGAGATCGACCGCGACAAGCTGCTGCGCCGCCTCGTCGAGATTCAGTACACGCGAAACGACATGTCGTTCAGCCGGGGCACGTTCCGGGTTCGCGGCGACACGCTCGAGATCATCCCCGCCTACGAGGAGCTGGCCGTCCGGATCGAGCTCTTCGGCGACGAGGTGGAGAAGCTGTACTACCTGCACCCGCTGACCGGCGAGGTGATCAAGGAGGTCGACCAGCTGCTCATCTTCCCGGCCACGCACTACGCGGCCGGGCCGGAGCGGATGGAGCGGGCGCTGCGCGGCATCGAGGCCGAGCTCGCCGAGCGCCTCGCCGAGCTGGAGCGGCAGGGCAAGCTGCTGGAGGCGCAGCGGCTGCGCATGCGCACGACGTACGACATCGAGATGATGCGCCAGGTCGGCTTCTGCAACGGCATCGAAAACTACTCGATGCACATCGACGGCCGGTCGCACGGTGACCCGCCGCACTGCCTCCTCGACTACTTCCCCGACGACTTCATGACGGTGATCGACGAGTCACACCAGACGATCCCGCAGATCGGCGCGATGTACGAGGGCGATGCCTCGCGCAAGCGGCTGCTGATCGAGCACGGCTTCCGGCTGCCGAGCGCGGCCGACAACCGACCGCTGCGGTTCGACGAGTTCCTGGAGCGAGTGGGGCAGATGGTGTTCCTGTCCGCGACGCCGGGGCCGTGGGAGCTGCAACACTCCAGCGGCGAGTTCGTCGAGCAGGTGATCCGCCCGACCGGCCTGGTCGACCCCGAGGTCATGATCAAGCCGACCAAGGGGCAGATCGACGACCTCATGCACGAGATCCAAGTGCGCGCCGAGCGCGACGAGCGGGTCCTGGTCACGACGCTGACCAAGAAGATGGCCGAAGACCTGACCGACTACCTGCTGGAGCACGGCATCCGCGTGCGCTACCTGCACTCCGAAGTGGACACGCTGCGCCGGGTCGAGCTGCTGCGCGAGCTGCGCAAGGGTGAGTACGACGTGCTCGTCGGCATCAACCTGCTGCGCGAGGGTCTCGACCTGCCCGAGGTGTCGCTGGTGGCGATCCTCGACGCCGACAAGGAGGGCTTCCTGCGCAGCGGCACCTCGCTGATCCAGACGATCGGCCGCGCCGCGCGAAACGTCTCCGGCCAGGTCCACATGTACGCCGACAAGATCACGCCATCGATGGCCAGCGCGATCGACGAGACCAACCGGCGGCGGGCCAAGCAGGTGGCCTACAACGAGGCCAACGGCATCTCGCCCGAGCCGCTGCGCAAGAAGATCCACGACATCCTCGACGACATCTACCGCGAGGCCGACGACACCGAGGGCGCGCTCGGCGGCCACGGCCCGGGCGGTCACGTCGTCGGCGGCTCGGGGCGGCAGATGACGCGCGGCAAGGCGCCGGTGAAGGAGACCCGGTCGCGGGGCAGGGCGGCGACCCCGTCCCGCGAGGGCATGGCCCGCGCCGACCTCGCCCAGCTCATCCAGGATCTCAACGACCAGATGCTGGCGGCCGCCCGCGAGCTCCAGTTCGAGCTCGCCGCCCGCATCCGCGACGAGGTGCACGAGCTGAAGAAGGAGCTGCGCGGGATGGACGCGGCCGGGGTCAAGTAGCCGTGGGCGTGACGTTCACGATCGGGCGGCCGGAGCCCCGGTTGCGCCCGATCGTCGGCCGCTACACCGGCTACGAGGAGCGCGTGGCGGGCGTGGAGTGCCGCCGCGAGCTGCCCGGCTCCAAGGCGGTGTTCCTCGTCGGCTGGGGCGACCCGCTCGACGTGGCCCATCCCCGGGCGCCCGGCTCGGCGGCGACCGGCGTGACGTCGTTCACCGGCGGCCTCTTCGACGCGTACGCCGAGACCACCTTCACCGGCGTCGGCCGCGGCGTGCAGTTGATGCTCGACCCGTTCGACGCCGGCCGCCTCTTCGGCCTGCCGATCGGCGAGCTGGCCAACCGCGTGGTGCCGCTCGACGTCCTGCCCGGCGGCTGGGCGCGTGACCTCGCCGCCCGCCTGGCCGAGGCGCCCGGCTGGCCGAGCCGCTTCGCGCTGCTCGACGCCGCGTTCGTCGCCCGCCTCGCCGACGCGCCCTCGCCCGACCGCCGGGTCGAGTGGGCGTGGCGCCGGCTGTGCCGCTCACATGGCCGGGTCGCCGTCGGCACGCTCGCCGCCGAGGTGGGCTGGAGCCGGCGGCACCTCGCCGCGTCGTTCCGCAGAGAGCTCGGCCTGACCCCGAAGGTGGCGGCGCGGGTCCTCCGCTTCGCCCACGCGTACGCGGTGGCGTCCTCACCGTCGCGGGCGCCCGGCGGCGGTGCCGGGGCGGGCGGCGAGGGCTGGGCGGGCGTGGCCGCGGCGTGCGGATACCACGACCAGGCGCATCTGATCCGCGACTTCCGGAAGTTCGCCGGCACGACGCCCGGTCGCATTTCTACAATCCGGCCCGAGCACGCCGGGTAAGACTGAGCACATGCGAAGCATCTACCCGACCTTCCGGTACACCGACGCCAAGGCCGCCATCGACTGGCTGGTCACCGCGTTCGGGTTCGAGGTCACCACGGTTCACGAGGCGCCCGACGGGACGGTCGCGCACGCCGAGCTGACATACGCCACCGGCATGATCATGATCGGCCAACGCAAGGACGCGCCCGCGGGCATCCCGGACGCCGACGACTGGCGCGTCTACGTGGCGGTGGACGACGTCGACGCCCACCACGCCCGCGCGGTCGCGGCCGGCGCCGAGGTGGTGATGCCACTGACCGACCAGCCGTACGGCTCGCGGGAGTACGGCGCACGTGACATCGAGGGCAATCCCTGGTCCTTCGGCACGTACCGCCCGTAGTGGACGAAGCGGTGGGCCTGTCACCAGGCAGGGCGCGCTCCGGATGGCGACGGGAAATTCGGACGCGCGGTGACCGGGCCTCGCCGTAGGGTCAGGGCGTGCGTGAAGGGGAGTTGAGCTGGGGCCCGCTGGACGGTGACGGCGACCGGGATGCGGTGGCCGCGTTGGCCGAGCGGTGCCACGCGGCAGACGGGGGCATGCCGGAGGTCACCATCAGCCGGTTCACGGCCGACGGCGCGATCACGGCCGACGGCGCGATCACGGCGGGCGGTCGCACGGCGACGGGGGTGCTGGTCGCGGCTGCCACGGTCCGCCGCCTCGCCTCGGGCGCGGCGGTGCTCGGCGTCGTCGACCCGGCCCACCGCGGTCGGGGCGTGGGCGGCGGGCTGCTCGACTGGGGCCTCGCCACCGCCGCGGCGGTGCTGGCCGGCGATCCCGCGCCCGCCTCGGGCGCTGCGGTGCCCGCCACCGCCGCGGTCCTGGCCGGCGATCCCGCGCTTGCCACCGCTGCGGCGCCCGTCACCGCTGCGGCGCCCACCGCGGCAGCCCTGGCGCCCGCCCCGAGCGGCCCCGCCGGCTCCGCGACGGCCGGGGCCGGGTCCGCCGTGCCGCCGGGCGCCGGTGTGCCCCCGGTGTCCGCTGTGACCGTCGAGACCGAGGCGCTGACCGAGGCGGCGGAGCGGCTGTTCGCCAGCCGGGGGTTGCGGCAGACGTTCGCGGAGGACGTGATGCGCTTCGACCTCGCCTCCGCCCCGCTGCCGGAGGTCCCGCTGCCGCCAGATGTGGTGGCGCGCGAGTGGACGTCCGACATCGCGGCGCGCTTCTTCGCCGTGTACGACGCGTCGTTCCGTGACCGGCCCGGCTTTCCCGGCTGGCCGGCCGAGCGGTGGGTCGAGTGGACGGCGGGCGACGACGAGTTTCGTCCACAGTGGTCGCTGCTGGCCACCGGGCCGGACGGCGCGGACGTGGGCTTCGTCACCTGCGCGGAGGGGTGGATCGTCCAGGTCGGCGTGGTGCCGTCGTGGCGGGGGCGGGGCGTCGGCGCCGGCCTGGTGGCCGAGGCGCTGCGCCGGATGCGCGCGGACGGCGCGGGCCAGGCGCTGCTCGACGTCAATGTGGACAACCCGGCTGGGCGGCTCTACACGCGGCTGGGCTTCGCGGTGCTCGGCCGGCGGGCGAAGTTCCAGCGGCCTGGCTAGGACGCGGAGGGCGAGGCCGCGGGAGCGGCGGTATCGACCACGGCGGACGTCGCGGTAGCCCGGATCTGTCTCTTGAACCGGATCCGCGCGGCCAGCAGGCGCTGGCGAAGGCCGCCGGTGGTCACCGGGCGGTGAGGGTTTCGTAGGCGGCCGCGAAGCGCTCGGCGGCCGCGTCGACGCCCTGCCGGTCGCCCGTCGCGAGCAGGTCGAGCAGCAGCCCGCGCATCACGGCGACGCCCAGGCGGGCGTCGGCGCGGGCCACCTCCTCGGGCACGCCGCGGTCGCGGGCGAACCGCACCGCCGGCTCCAGCCACGACTCCACGATCCCCTCCAGCAGGGGGAGGGCGTGGGTGCGGCCCTGGAGCGCCTGGCCGTACACCTCGAAGAAGAGGCGCTCGTGCGGTGCCAGCGCCGGATCGGCGAAGCGGCGCCACATGCGGCGGATCGCGTCGCCCGGGCTGACCGCCTCGTCGGGCCCCAGCCCGGCGAAGGCCTCGCGCTGGCGCCGCTCGACCGCCCGGATCACCTCGACCAGCAGCCCTTCCTTCGAGCCGAAGTGGTAGATGAGCATGCGGTGGCTGGTGCCGAGCGCGGCCGCCAGCTGGCGCAGGCTGAGGTCGCTGAGCCCGTGGGCGGCGAGGTGGTCGACGGCGGCATCGAGGAGGCGCTGCCGGGGCTCGGACATGTACCATATGGTACA
The DNA here is from genome assembly GCF_042433955.1 of Phytohabitans kaempferiae. Taxonomy (NCBI): domain Bacteria; kingdom Bacillati; phylum Actinomycetota; class Actinomycetes; order Micromonosporales; family Micromonosporaceae; genus Phytohabitans; species Phytohabitans kaempferiae. The sequence goes on from NZ_JBHLUH010000013.1 coordinate 67,371, forward strand.
TGCGTGTGCAGGACATCGATGTGACGGCGCGCTCGCAGGCGGACGCCGACGCGCTGTACCGGCTGCTCGCCTCCGGCGCCACCTGGCCCACCTGGTCCGGGCTGGGCTCGTTCGAGCTGGAGCGGGCGGACGCGGCGGGGGGTGAGGGGGTCGGCGCGATCCGGGTCTTCCGGACGTGGCCGTTCACCAACCGCGAGGAGATCGTCGAGGCGGTGCCGGGGCGGCGGTTCAGCTACCGGCTGCTGTCGGGCATGGCGATCCGCGACTACCGGGCCGACGTCGACCTCACGCCGGACGGGGCGGGGACGCTGATCCGGTGGCACTCCACGTTCACGGCGGAGCGGCGCGGGACGGGCTGGTTCTACCGGTTGTTCCTCGGCTCCTTCATCAAGGGGTGCGCGCGGGGCCTCGCGAAGGCCGCCGCGAGCCCGGCGGCCCAGCCCGAGCACCACTGACCGCCGCGGCGGCGCTCCAGCTCGTACTCCGCCGTGCCGTACCCCGCACTCGCTGTCGGCGCCCCGGCCAGCGCGGCCGGGCCGGTGCACTCCGGCGCGTCCGGTCCTGCCGCCGCACGGGTCAGCGGGACGCCACGCGTTGGTCCACAATGGCCAGTGTGGGTTACGACCTGCACATCAGCCGGGCGTTGTTCTGGTCCTACGGCAAGCGTTATCCGATCATGGAGCGAGAGTTCGCCGACCTGATCGAGCGCGAGCCGGACCTGTGGTTCGAGCCCGACCGCAAGGGCACGCGTCCGGCGTTCGTGGGCGAGGGCGGCGACGACCGGATCGCGGGCCTGCCGGTCCCGCTCGGCCTGCGGCACTTCGGCTGGCACAGCGGGACCGAGGGCGCCGACGGCGGCGAGAGCGAATGGCTGCACGTGTCAAACGGGCAGATCCAGAGCACGTGGCCCGGCGAGGCACTGATCCGGCGGATGGCCGCGCTCGCGCGGAGCCTCGACGCCTGGCTGATGGGGGACGACTGCGAGCTGTACGTGGCCGCCCCCGACGGCACGGTCACCGCCCGGGAGCGCACGCCCGACGACCTTCATCCGGCGCTCGGTGTGCACCCCCGCCGCTTCCTCACCCGTCACGCGCGTCCGATCCCCGTCGCCGAGTGGTGGGCGCTCGTGGCGGGGCAGCCGGACTTCCGGGTCGACGAGCGGATCGAGGCGCTACTCCCGTCAGGGTGGCGCCTGATCACCTGCCCGCCGGTCGCGCACTGGACCGGTCACCCTTCGGGGCGGCCGGTGCCGTTCTTCCACGAGGGTGACGGTTACGTGGAGGTGGCGCACGTCGACCCGGTCACCAGGAGCCGGATGGTGGAGCTGGCGGCGCTGCTCGACGCCGGCGTGCACGACGACTGACGCGAGGGGCCTCAGGCCGGTACGTCGATGAAGTGCTCGACCGTCGGCGGCGCCGCGAAGTAGGGGCCGATCAACGACCGCCACGTCGTGTAACGCTCGCTGGCGCGGAAGTTGTCCACGTGCGCCTCGACCGAGTCCCACTCCACGAGGAGCACGAAACGCGAGGGCGACTCGATGCCGCGGGTCATCCGCACCGAGCGGCAGCCGGGCGTGGTGGCCAGGACGGCGTGACCCTTCGCGTACGCGGCGGCGAAGTCGTCCTCCTGCCCGGGGTTGACCTCGATCAATGCGACTTCCAGCACCATGCGAGCAGCCTACAACGCCTAGCCTCCTAGGAAGCTTGAGTGAGCGTGCTACGACTCGCATCACACTGGGGTGTGGGTGTTCCAAAGCCGGGCTGATGGTGGATGATGGAGGGCGTAGGAGGGGAGTATTCCCCCGCGACTTTGTCGTCAACACGGTCGTCGCCGGCCCACCCGGTCGACCCGGCATTGTCGGTCGCCACTCCATCGGCACGGTCCGGGGCGGCGGAAGAGACCTCCGACAGAGTTCACATCGCTTCGTCCATGACGGGGCGATGTCGTATGTCTGCCGGAGGTTTAATTGGACGTGTCCACAGGAGTGTGGGTCGTCACCCTGGTCGTGCTCATCGCGGTGCTCGCCGCCGACCTGCTGATCATCGGGCGGCGACCGCATGAGCCGAGCATCAAAGAGTCCACCATCTGGGTGAGCTTCTACGTCGCCCTCGCGCTGCTCTTCGGAGTCGGCGTCTGGATCACGAGCGGCGGCACCATCGCCGGCGAGTTCTACGCCGGCTGGCTGACGGAGTACAGCCTCTCGGTCGACAACCTGTTCGTCTTCGTGATCATCATGAGCCGCTTCGCCGTGCCCCGGAAGTACCAGCAGGAAGTGCTGCTCATCGGCATCATCCTGGCGCTGGTGATGCGGGGCGCCTTCATCGCGGCGGGCGCGGCGCTCATCTCCCAGTTCGCCTGGGTCTTCTACATCTTCGGCGCGTTCCTGATCTACACCGCCATCAACTTCGCCCGGCAGGGTGAGATGGCGGAGCAGGACTACAAGGAAAACGTGGTCATCCGGTACGCCAGGCGGGCCCTGCGCGTCTCGCCCGACTACGGCAACGGGCGCTTCACGACGATCAACAGCAAGGGGCGGCGGATGTTCACCCCGCTGCTGCTGGTGATGATCGCGATCGGCACCACCGACCTGATCTTCGCGCTCGACTCGATCCCGGCCATCTTCGGCATCACCGAGGAGCCCTACCTGGTCTTCACGGCCAACGTGTTCGCGCTGATGGGCCTCCGCCAGCTCTACTTCCTGCTCGGCGGCCTGCTGGAGCGGCTGGTCTACCTGTCGATCGGCCTGTCGGTGATCCTCGGCTTCATCGGCGTGAAGTTGGTGCTCGAGGCGCTGGCCGACAACAACGTGCCGTTCATCAACGGTGGCGAGCACGTCCAGTGGGCCCCGCACGTGCCGATCTGGCTGTCGCTGGCCGTCATCATCGGCACGCTCATCGTCGCCACGGTGGCGAGCCTCATCAAGTCGTCGCGCGAGAGCAAGAAGGAGCTGGTGGGCGCCGAGCACTGAGGCACGCTGGGGCGTCGCGGTCGTCCGCGGCGCCCGCTCGGTGGGCCGCGACACGGCGGGTCGTCCAGACGGCGTCGCGGCTCCCCGCTTCGCATAGTGTGGTCCGATGCGGGAAACGGCCGAAGAACTCCACCAGCTCCAGACCCTGCTCGACGCCTCCCTGTCCCGTTCCACCAGCCATCTCCGCTCGATCGTCGGCGAGCGCGCCATCGCCGCGGAGCAGCTCACCCAGATCCTGACCGGCATGTGCACGCTCGCGCTGTCCACCGTGACGGCGAAGGGCGAGCCCCGGATCAGCGGCGTGGACGGGCACTTCCTGCACGGCAAGTGGCACTTCGGCACGGCACGCGGCGCCGCCAAGGCCCGCCACCTCGCCGCCCGCCCGGCCGCCAGCGTCGCGTACATGCGCGGCGAGGAGCTGGGCGTGTTCACCCACGGCACCGTGGAGGTCCTCAACCCCGCCGCGGGCGAGCCGGCCGCGGACTGGCCGGACCTGCTCGCGTACTTCAAGGGCTTCTACGGCGACAACGCCTTCGACTGGGACAACGACGTGGTCTACTACCGGCTGCATCCGCACTGGATGACCGTCTACGCCTCCAACGTGGCGAAGCTCATCGCCAAGTGAAAGAGCGGATCTGAGCTACCGCGATGTCCGCGGTGCTCGATGCCGCTGCTCCCGCGGCCTCACCCTCCGCGTCCAGGACCCGACGACGCGACCGTCGGCGGTCCGCTGTGGCAATGTCGGGGACATAGCCCCTGCGGCCCGGTTTGAAAGGGCTATGTCCCCGACAACGCCGCATGCGCCCGCCGGGCCAGGCGCGGCGACCCGCCCGGCCCCAGCGTCCACGCCACGAGCCGCGCGTGTGGCGTCTCCGCGGAGGTTGGGCGCACCGGTGCGCCCAGCTCGACAGCTTCTCCAGAGAGAGCTTCCGGGGTCAGGGTCTCGGGCCCGTCCACGCTCTTCCGGCAGTTTCGTCAGATGTTTCCGGGCAACAGGCCCTGGCCGGCCACCACTCGGTGCGCGGCCACCAGGGTCGCGGCGCGTTCGTCGGTCAGGCGCTCCTCCACCACCAGCCGCTGGCGGTAGCACGCGTGCAGCATGTGCCGGGGTCCCCGATCGGAGACGAAGCCCACGTGGTGCACGGGTCGTCCGGGGCGGGCGAAGAAGTACAGGTCGCCGGGCTGCTCGGTGCCGGGCGGCAGGGGTGCGGTGGCCGCCGCCTGGTCGCTGGCGTCGCGGGGGAGCCGCACGCCGAAGCGGCGCCACGCCATGTGTACGAGCCCGGAGCAGTCGATGCCGTGGCCGGACATGCCGCCCCACACGTACACGGCGTCGCGCAGTCGCCGGGCCAGCGCGAGCACGTCGACCGGCGCGACCGCGGCGGGGAGGGGCACCAGCTCGGCCGCAGGCGCCCACAGTGGACGGTCGTATCCCGGGACGCGCAGTGGCCGCCATCCTTCCTCGGTGGGGCCGGCCGAGGGCAGGCGCGTGCCGAGCACCACGCCGGGCAGCACGACCCGCCCGGCGGGCGCGTTGCGCAGCGCGGTCCCGGTCGCGTCGACCACCAGCATGGCGACGTCCGAAGAGGACAGCGCTGGCGTGGCGACGTCCGGCGAGGACAGCGCTGGCGTGGCAGCCGGGAACGGGCCGAATGCCAACTGCGCCGCCGGCAGCCAGCCGGGATAGCCGCGCGGGTCGAGGCGGGCGGCCGGCTGCTCGACGGCGACGACGCGGGCCCAGCCGTCCGCGCGTACCTCCTCGACCAGCACGCGTTCGCCCAGCACGAGTTGACTGACCACACAGTCGCCGACCCGCTGATCTTCGTCCATCCTGGACACCCAGGCCCCGACGTCGGCGCGGGGAGCGAGGGCGGGCGCGTCGACGGGGCGTACGGCCGCCGGGTCGGACCACAGCGTCGCGACCGGGGCCGCGACGAAACCAACTGCCGGCTCAGCCACCATCCCCGGATATTATCTTCAAGCCGAGCCCCGGTGCGTCCGGCAGGACCACCTGCGCGCCCTCGTACCGGATGCCGCCCTCGACCGGCGACGAGGCGAGCCACCAGGCGGCGTCGAGGTCGGCGGTGGCCGTGGTGCCGTAGGCGGCGACCAGGCTCGCGGCCGCGCCGATGCCGACCGGGCTCTCCATCATCGAGCCGACGACCGTGCCCATCCCGTGTGCGGCGGCCAACTCCAGCAGCGTGCCCGCCGGGCCGAGGCCGCCGCACTTGGCCAGCTTCACGTTGACCATGTCGGCCGCCCGGCGGCGGATCACCTCGACGAGGTCGCGCACGCCGTACACCGCCTCGTCGGCCAGGATCGGCACCGACACGCGCTCGCTCACCCACGCCAGCCCGTCGAGGTCCCACGCCGGCACCGGCTGCTCGACCAGCTCGACGTCGAGCCCCGCGTCCTCGATGCCCCGGATCACGCGCACCGCCTCGCGCGGCGTCCACCCCTGGTTGGCGTCGAGGCGGATGCGCGCCTGCGGGCCGGCGGCCGCGCGCACCTCGCGTACGCGGTGGATGTCGCCCGCGGCGTCGAGCCCCACCTTGAGCTTGAGCACCGCGAACCCCTCGGCCACGCGGTCCCGGGCCGCCGCGGCGAGGGCGTCGGCATCGCCGGCGGAGAGCGTGACGTCCGTCGGTACGCGGGCCGCCGTCCCGCCGAGGAGGCGCGCCAGGGGTACGCCGAGCCGGCGCGCGGCCAGGTCGTGCAGCGCCGTGTCGACGGCGGCCTTCGCGGCCTCGTTGCCGGCGACCGCGCGCCGCACCTCGGCGAGGCGCGCCCGCAGGTCGTCGGGGTCGCGGCCGGTGAGCAGCGGCCCGAGGATCTCCCGCACGCACGCCTCGCTGCCCGGCACCGAGGCGCCGGTGACCTGCCACACCTGCGGCGCCTCGCCGTATCCCGACCGCCCGTCCGCGTCGACGACCTCCACGACCAGCGTCTCGACGGTGGTGGCGCGGCGCAGCGCGGTGACGAACGGCGTGTGCAGCGGCGCCGACAGCCGGTGTGTGCGGACCTCCGCGATCATCGGATCGACCAGGCCCAGGCGGAGACCCGCGCGACCAGCCCGCATGCCTCGGCGTCGGGCAGGTCGGTGGAGGTGCAGACGGCGATCGCGTACGGCGGGGCGTCGTCCGGAAAGACCACGCCGGCGCCGTGGCGTACCCCGTCGACCCAGCCGTTCTTGTGCGCGACGCGCGTGCCGGAGGGGAGACCGGCGGCGAGGTCTTCGCCGCGTTCCTGGCGCAGGAGCGTGTCGACCATCGGCTCCGGCGGGCCGAGCGCGCCGGTGGCGATCGCGGTGAAGAGGGCGGCGAGGTCGGCGGCGGTGACCAGGTTGTCGAGGCCGGCCGTGCGGGCGGCGTGGTCTTCGATGCCGCGGGACGTCACGCTGTGCCGCGCGCCGGCCAGCGCCCACACCTGGCCGACCGCGTCGAGCCCCACGTGGCCGAGCACGATGTTGGTCGCGAGGTTGCTCGACCTGGTGATCATGTGCTCGGCCAGCCAGCCCAGCGGCGCGGTGCCGCCGACCCGGGTCCACACCTCCTTGTCGCTGTCGTACGACGGGTCGCAGCCGAACAGCCCGCCCGCCGCCGAGGCGAAGACGTTGTGCACCGGGACCTCGGCGTCGAGGTCGGCGCCGGAGCGGTGCAGTGCCGCCAGCACCGCCGCCTTCATGGTGCTGGCGGCGTAGTGCGTGGCGTCCGGCAGGCGGGCGTACCGGGCCGGCCCGTCGAGTGGTCCGATGTAGACGGAGACGGTGCCGGGCACGCCGTCCAGGAAGCTAACTGGCATGCTTGCGACGGGCCGTCTCCCGGGCCCGCTGCGTGGCGTCGAGCGTGACCTTCCGCAGGCGCACGGCCACCGGTGTCACCTCCACGCACTCGTCTTCGCGGCAGAACTCCAGCGCCTGCTCCAGCGAGAGCTTGCGCGGCGGGATCACCTTCTCGGTCTCCTCGGAGGTGGAGGCGCGCATGTTGGTGAGCTTCTTCTCCTTGGTGATGTTGACGTCCATGTCGTCGGAGCGGGAGTTTTCCCCGACGATCATGCCCTCGTACACCTCTGTGGAGGGCTCGACGAAGAGCGTGCCCCGCTCCTGGAGGTTGAGCATCGCGAAGGCGGTGACCGCGCCCGTCCGGTCGGCCACGAGCGAGCCGGTGTTGCGCGTGCGCAGCTCACCGGCCCACGGCTCGTACGACTCGAAGACGTGGTGCAGGATGCCGGTGCCCCGCGTGTCGGTGAGGAACTCGGTGCGGAAGCCGATCAGCCCGCGCGCCGGCACCAGCCACTCCATCCGGATCCAGCCGGTGCCGTGGTTGACGAGCTGCTCCATGCGGCCCTTGCGAGTGGCGAGGAGCTGCGTGATCGCGCCGAGGTGCTCGTCGGGGGCGTCGATGGTGAGCCGCTCCACCGGCTCGTACGTCTTCCCGTCGACGACCCGGGTCACCACCTGCGGCTTGCCGACCGTCAGCTCGTACTGCTCACGGCGCATCTGCTCGACCAGGATGGCCAGCGCCAGCTCGCCGCGGCCCTGCACCTCCCAGGCGTCCGGGCGGTCGGTGGGGAGCACGCGGAGCGAGACGTTGCCGATCAGCTCGCGGTCGAGGCGGTCCTTCACCATGCGGGCGGTGACCTTGGCGCCCTTGACCCGCCCCACGAGCGGCGAGGTGTTGGTGCCGATGGTCATCGAGATGGCCGGCTCGTCGACGGTGATGCGGGGGAGCGGCACGGGGTTGTCCGCGTCGGCGAGCGTGTCGCCGATCATGATCTCCGGGATGCCGGCGACCGCGATGATGTCGCCCGGCCCGGCCTCCTCGGCGGGCTTGCGCTCCAGCCCGTCGGTCATCAGCAGCTCGGAGATGCGCACGCGCTCCTCGGCACCGCCCTCGCGGCACCAGACCACCGTCTGTCCCTTGCGGATGGTGCCCTGGCGCACGCGGCACAGCGCCAGCCGGCCGAGGAACGGGGAGGCGTCGAGGTTGGTGACGTGGGCCTGGAGCGGCGCGTCCTCGTCGTACGCCGGGGCGGGGATCGTGTCGAGCAGCGTCTGGAAGAGCGGCTGGAGGTCGGGCGAGTCGGGCATCGCGCCGTCGGCCGGCTGCTGGAGCGAGGCGAGGCCGTCGCGGGCGCAGGCGTACACGATCGGGAAGTCGATCTGGCTCTCGTCGGCGTCGAGGTCGAGGAAGAGCTCGTACGTGTCGTCGACCACTTCCTTGATCCGCGCGTCGGGGCGGTCGACCTTGTTGATCACCAGGATGATCGGCAGGCGGGCCTTGAGCGCCTTGCGGAGCACGAAGCGGGTCTGCGGCAGCGGGCCCTCGCTCGCGTCGACCAGCAGGACCACACCGTCGACCATGGTGAGCCCGCGCTCCACCTCGCCGCCGAAGTCGGCGTGACCGGGCGTGTCGATGATGTTGATCGTGACGGGGTCTCCGTCGGCGGGGACATAGCGAACGGCCGTGTTCTTGGCCAGGATCGTGATGCCCTTCTCCCGCTCCAGGTCCATCGAGTCCATCACCCGGTCGGCCACCTCGCCCCGGGTGTGGAGGGCCCCGGCCTGCCGCAGCATGGCGTCGACCAGGGTCGTCTTGCCGTGGTCGACGTGGGCGATGATCGCGACGTTACGGAGGTCCGAGCGGGTCTGCATGACGCCATTCTCCCGTGCCTGTGATCATCCTGTGGAGCCGGGGGCCGACCCGCGACGCCACTGTGACACTCGCCTGGCATGCTGTCGGCGTGTTCCGGGGGCGCACGTGCAAGAGCTGGTAAACCTGCTGACCGACCTGCCGCCGCTGCTGGTCTACGCGGTGGCGGCGCTCCTCGTCGCGGGCGAGACCGCCGTGATCGTCGGCCTGGTGGTGCCGGCGGAGGCGACGCTGCTCACGGTCGGCTTTCTCGCCTATCTCGGCACGCTCCGGCTCGCCCCCACCGTGGTTCTCATGATCGCCGCCGCGCTGGCCGGCGACGCGCTCGCCTTCCGCAGCGGGCGCCGCCACGGCCCCCGGCTGCGTTCCGGGCGGTGGGGCGCGCGGATCGGCCACGAGCGCTGGCAGAAGGCGGACGCGATGCTGGCCCGCCTCGGCGGCCGGGCGATGTTCGGGGCCCGGTGGGTCGCGTTCGTGCGTACGCTCGCCCCGCGCCTCGCCGGTGCCGCCGGCATGCCCTACCGCCGCTTCGCCCCGTGGAACGCGCTGGGCGTGCTCACCTGGGTCGGCGGCTCGGTCGTCGTCGGCTACCTCGCCGGCGAGTCGTACGAGACCGTCTCCCGCTACCTGGGCAAGGCGACCGGCGCGGTCCTCGTGCTTCTCGTCGCGGTGGTCGCGATCGTCCTGCTTGGACGGTGGCTGGGCCGCAATCCCGACCCGGCCAAGGCGCTCGCGGTCCGGGCCGGCGCGCTCCCGCCGATGCGGTGGGTGACCCAGCGGTACGGGCTGCTCTTCTTCCTGCTCTCCATGCGCTTCGGCCCGGGCTGGGCGTTCGCGGCCAACCTGGTCTTCGGGCTGGGGCTGTTGCTGCTCTTCGCGTTCGCGATGGCATACCTGGTCGACGCGGTCGTCCGCCACAGTGGACTGTCCGTGGTGGACAAAATGGTGGCGGAGTGGTTCGCCGACCGGCGCACCGAGGGGTTCGCGCACGCGGCCGACGTGGTGGTCGGCGTGCTCGGCCCGAAGATCCTCGTAGCCGTCGTGGCGCTGGCCGCCCTGGTGTTCGGCTGGCGTTCCCGCACCTGGCGTGGTGACCTGGTCACACTTGTCGCGTCGGCGGGCGCGTTCCTGCCGTTGGTGCTCCTGGCGGTCGCCGAGCGGGCGCTGGTGCCCGAGCGGCTTTTTCTGACCCAGCACGCGGTGGTCGCGGCCAGCCTGTGCACGCTGGCCTGGCTGGTCGCCCGGCGTACGCCGTGGATGGCCGGGGTCGCGACCTGGACCGCGGCGGTCGTGGGCCTGGTGACGGTCTCCGCGGCCCGTCTCTATGTGGGGTGGAACACAGCCAGTCAGCTCGTCACGTCGGTGCTGCTCGGCGTGCTGTGGACCGCGGTCTTCATGGTGGCCTGGGCGACCCGGACGCGGGCGGGAAACCCGGCGCCGGATGTGCCTGGCCTATCGGGTTCGGCCTCCGGGTAGCCCACCCGAAACGCGCGGACCCGGACGCGCCGGATGCGACCGGCGCCGCGGCGAGCGGGTCCTCGCCCATCCGGCCGACGGCCGGATGGCTGATGCGGGCTCCACGTTCAGGATTGCTCGGTGCGCTCGATGGGTGGAGCAGGACGACGCAGCAAAATGCGTACACAATCGGGTACACTTTGGGGATGTTGATCGAGACGTTGTCCGTTCGCGAGGCGCGCGAACAACTACCCAGCGTCCTGGAGCGGTTCCGTAACGGCGACCGTACTCCGGTGGGAGTGGGTTCACATCGCAAGACCGAGGCGGTCATGGTTCCGGTCGAGGTGTTCGACGAACTCACCGCTGAGCGGGCTCGGTCGCTGGCGCAGGCAGCGGCATCGGTGCGGGCCGAAGGTCTCGCGATTGGCGCCGATGTCGAGGCCATCACCGAGCGTTGGGCGCGTGGTGAGATCAGTACCGTGCAGATGCGTGAGCTTGTTCGGCAGTTGTACGGCGTTTCGTGACCGTCGACCCATATGTGGATCCCCACAGCGGGGTGCTGCGCAACCGGCTCGGCATTTTCGACCCCGAGCGACTGCGTGAGGTGGAGGCGGGTCTGACGTTAGGCGACAATGGCCTGCTTCGCGATCTCCTCGATGGCTTGGTGGCTCGTTGACGTTCTCGGACTACCGCAGGACCCGACGCGACTGCCAGGACCAGCGCCACATTCTGCTGCGTCGGGCCCCCGATAGCCCCCCTGACGACCTGTTATGGTGCGCGGCGTGAAGCTGCGCGCGGGGGTTGTCGGGATCGTTACGGTGTTCGCGTTGTCGGGCTGCCTGGAGCAGGCGCCGGTCGGCGCGGCCGAGCCAGGGCCGGTGGCCACCACGGCCGCCGCCGCCGAGGAGACGCCGGAGGTGCGGGCGCTGGCGCAGGAGTGGGGTGCCGCGCCGACGCCGAGCGCCACGCCCACGCCGAAGGAGTCGGCGACCACGCGCCCGCCGAGCAAGCCCAAGCCCAAGCGCAAGCCGCCCGTGGAGACCAAGCTGCCGCCGGCCCCGCCCCAGCCGCCGCCCGCGGGCTGCAAGCCGACGTACGAGGGCACGGCCGCCTCCCGCGCCGAGGTGAAGCAGGCGCTCACCGCGGCGGCCGGACGCACGTACTGGCCGACCTCGGCGCCGAGCATCAAGGTGCCGGTCAACCTGGTCAAGGCGACCGCGTGGCAGGAGAGCGGCTGGCAGTCGCACATCGTCGCCTGCGACGGCGGGATCGGGCTGATGCAGGTCATGCCCGACACCGCCGCCTTCGTCAACCAGCGCTTCGGACAGTCGTACGACGTGCGGACGTACACCGACAACGCCACGCTCGGCGCCAACTACCTGGCCTGGCTGATCAAGTACTTCGGCGACGTCTACTTCGAGCGCGACTACACGCTGGTCAGCTCCGGCGACTGTGCGAGCCACACCGCGCCGTGCCTGATCAACGCGGTGATCGCGGCGTACAACTACGGCTTCGGGGCGGTCGACACCGACGCGGGGCTGGTGATCCCCAACCCCCGCTACGTCGAGAACGTCCGGGCGCTGATGACCAACTGCGAATGTCTCTCGTTCTGAGGACTATTTTCACAATTTCCTCGTCAGTCGCAATTCGGGCAAATACCGTGTAGTGCATGAGGTACGCCCGGATGAGCCTGACAGTCGTGGCCGTGACCCTCCTCCTGCCGAGCCCGGCGGTCGCCGCCGGCGCCACCGCCACCGTCCAGAGCGGCGGCACCGGCCTCAACATGCGTGCCGGCGGCTCGACGGCGGACCGCCAGGTCGGGCGCCTCGCCGACGGCGCGCGGCTCACCGTCGTGTGCCAGGTGTACGGGGAGTTCGTCGTCGGCACGCAGCGGCGCACCCCGAACTGGAACCGCCTCTCCAACGGCCACTACGTCTCCGACGCGTACGTGCGGTGGAGCCCTCAGCGCCCGTGGGTGCACTGGTGCGGCCCGAAGGGCGCCGCGCTGCCCACCGTGCGCACCGGCAGTGGCCCGGTCAACGTGCGCAACGGCGCGAACACGCGGGCCGCTCGGGTCGCCACGCTCCCCGAGGGCAACGTGATGGTGGTCGAGTGCCAGGTGTGGGGCGAGCTGGTGAGCGGCCGCATGCGCCGCTCCGCCGCCTGGAACCGCCTCCCCGGCGGCCGGTACGTCGCCGACGCCAACGTCGAGTGGCGCACCTCCCAGCCCACGCTCCCGTGGTGCGGCCAGTCCGCGCCGACCGTGCCACCGGCCAACACCGCCCAGTTCATCGCCCGGGTCGCCGAGCCGGCGCGGGCGGGCTTCCGGCAGTACAAGGTGCCCGCCTCGGTCACCATCGCCCAGGCGATCCAGGAGTCCGGCTGGGGCAAGAGCTGGCTGACCCGCCGCGACCACAGCTACTTCGGCATCAAGTGCTTCGGCAGCCCGGGCGGGATCGCGGTGGGCTGCCGCTCGTACGCCACCACCGAGTGCGACAGCAAGGGGAAGTGCTGGAGCACGACCGCGTCGTTCCGCACGTACCGGAACGCGACCGGCTCCTTCGCCGACCACGGCCACTTCCTCAACGTGAACCCGCGCTACAAGAACGCGTTCGCGTACAGCAACAACCCGGACCGCTTCGCCCAGGAGATCCACAAGGCGGGGTACGCCACGTCGCCCACGTACGCCCAGAACCTCATCGCCCTGATGAAGCAGTACAACCTCTACAGGTACGACAAGTAGCGGGCGCGGCGGGTCAGAGGCGCGGCGCCAGGAAGCGGGCGACGTCGATGGCCCGGCTGGCCGCCTCGCCGCCGCCCTCGGCGGTCCACACGTCGGAGAGCACCGCCTTGACGAAGGCCCACGCGGTGACCCGCTCGACCGGCAGGCCCATGCCGTCGGCGAGCTGCTCGACCCGCTCCAGCAGCAGCGCGCCCCACGCCGGCTCGTACGCCAGCAGCCGCGCCGCGCCCGCGCCGCCCCAACACTCCAGTGTGGCCGCCTCGACCGGCAGGTGGTCGGCGCCGGGCAGGCCGAGCTTGAGCACCGCTGCCGTGCCGTCCGCGCGGGTCGCGGGGGCGACCCAGTGGTAGCTCAGCACGTACGGCGAACCGAGGCGCAACTCCCACGCCGCCGCGACCCGGGCGCGCAGCGCCGGCAGGCCGGTGAGCCACCGCGCCCCCTCGGCGCCCCAGGTGTCCACGACGTTGCGGGCCAGCGCGGGCGGTACGGCGGTGCTCGTCACGGAGCAAGCCTGCCACGCGCGTTGAACCGCCTGGCCTCCGGTGCCGTACTCCCGGGGGCAGCCCCACTCCCGGGGGCAGCCCCACTCCCAGGAGGTCCGCATGCGTGTCCGGCTGGCCATGGCAGCCCTGCTCGCCGCCGCGCTCGCGGGTACCGGCGGCTGCGCGGGCGGCGAGCGCCCCGCGGCCGACCCGGTGCGGAGCCAGGTGGCGGCGACGGAGGTGGCGGCGACGGAGGCCCCGAAGCCGGTGCCGGCCACGCTCGCGTTCAAGGGCACGACGCTGGAGGGGAAGGCGTTCGACGCGGCCAGCCTCGCCGGTCGCCCGACGGTGCTGTGGTTCTGGGCGCCGTGGTGCGCCACCTGCTTCGGGCAGGCCGCCTCGGTCGCCGACATGCAGGCCCAGTTCGGCACGAAGGTCAACCTGCTCGGCATCGCCGGGCTCGGCGACACCAAGGAGATGAAGGACTTCGTCACCGAGGGGGAGGTCGGCAACGTCACGCACCTCGACGACCAGGCCGGCGCGGTGTGGAAGAAGTTCGAGATCGCCGAGCAGAGCACCTACGTCTTCCTGGACCGCGACGGCAAGGTGACCAGCAAGGGGTGGATGGACAGCGTCGACTTCGAGGGCAAGGTCGCCGAGGTCGCTGGCTGAGCGATGACTCAGACCACGCTCGTCCTCGCGCTCACCGCCGGCATGCTGGCCGCGGTCAACCCGTGCGGCTTCGCACTGCTTCCCGCGTACCTCTCGCTGCTCGTCGCCGGTGAGTCCACAGGGGACACCGTCTGGCGGGCGCTGACCTCGACGGCGGCCCTGACCGCGGGTTTCGTCGCGGTGTTCGGCGCGTTCGGGCTCGCGGTGGCGCCGGCCGCCGGCTGGATCCAGCAGCGGCTGCCGTGGCTGACGGTCGGGCTCGGCGTGCTGCTGGTCGCGGTCGGCGGCTGGCTGGCGGCCGGGCGCGCGCTGCCCGCGCCGTGGCGGGGCCCGCGCGCGCCGGAACTGCGCCGCACGCTGCCGTCGATGGCCCTCTTCGGCGCCGCGTACGCCGCGGCGTCGCTCAGCTGCACGGTCGGACCCTTCCTGGCGATCGTCGTGGTCAGCCTGCGGGCCGGCTCCACCGGCGCCGGGGTCGGGCTCTTCCTCGCGTACGCCGCCGGCATGGGACTCGCCGTCGGCGCCGCCGCGCTCGCCGTGGGGCTGCTGCGCACCTCGCTGATCCGCGCGGTGCGCCGGGCCGGCCCGGTGATCTCCCGGCTGGGCGGAGCGCTGCTGCTGCTCGCCGGCGCCTACGTCGCGTACTACGGCTGGTACGAGATCCGGCTCAGCGCCGACCGGTCCGCTGTGGACGATCCGGTGGTCGGCGCGGCCGGGCAGATCCAGCGCTCGCTCTCGGCCGCGCTCTCCGCCGCCGGGGTCGAGGTGGTGGCGGTGGCGTTCGCGGTGCTGCTCACCGCCGCGCTCGTCGTACGCAGACTGACCAGTCGGTCAGAAATCCGCGAAGAGGTACGGGACGGCGCGGGGGAAGAGCGCCCGCAACTGCGCACCGGCGTCGGCGGGCACGGCACCAAACCCGCGTAGCGGCAGCTCGTCCGGGTCGAGCACGCCGTACACGAGGGCGGACAGGCCGGCCGCCCGCAGCGTCGCCCGGGGTACGCCGGACTCGTCGCCGCCGACCTCGAGCCGCCCACCGCGCCCGTCGAACAGGTAGGTGCCGGCGATGAACGGGTCGTCGACCACCTCGACCACGACCCGCCCCGGCCCCACACGCGCGCCGGCCAGCGGCGGCACCGCGAGCACGCGGGCCATCGGCGCGTTGGAGTGCGGTACTCGCGTGCGCGCCTCGATCTCCGTCTGGAGGTCGGTGCCCCACAACTCGGGCAGCTCGTCCGCGGCGATCCCGGCGGTGACCCGCTCGACCTGGTCGACGTGGCGGGCGAAGAACTGGAGCAGCAGCGTGCGGCTCAGCGGCGTGGTGGTGAGCAGGTCGTCCACGACGAGGTCGGCGCCGTGCCCGGTGATCTGGTATGTGGCGGCGGCCGCCACCTCCCCACCGACCCGCGCGGTCACCAGCCAGCTCAGGTCGTCGGCGCGCAGCCGCTCGTCGCGGTAGTCGGGGAAGACCGCGAAGCCGTGCCGCTCGGCGGCCAGCCGCAGCGTGAACGCGCGGTACGCGGGGTATCCCGTGCCGATCCGCTCCCAGGTCAGCTCGCCCGGCAGGTCGGCGCGGACGAGGTGGCCGAGGTCGCCGGGGGAGAACGTGACCCGCCGCTTCTTCGGCAGCCCCACGTACCCGAAGCGCTCGTAGAACGAGGCCCGGAACGGGTACAGCGCGCTCACCGGATGGCCCTCGTCGCGCATCTGGCCCAGTACGCGGTCGAGGAGCGCGCGGATGTGGCCCTGGCGGCGGGCGAGCGGATGCACCGTCACGCTCGCGATGCCGGCCATGGGGTGGAGCGTGCCGCGCACGTTCTGCCGCATCGGTATCGCCGAGACGGCGGCGACCGAGGTGCCGCCCTCCTCCGCCACGAGGGTGAGGTTGTCCTCCTGGAAGGGGAGGAGGTCGCTGTACTTCGCGGCGTCCTCGCGGGGTGCCGGGCTCGCCTCGAAGGCGTACGCCTGAAGGGGGAACGAGTGTGTGAGCCGTTCCTTCGAGCTGATCCGCCTGATCTCCATGCGCACAAGCAAACCACGGCGACCCCTAGGGCGATCTCACCCTCCGGCCTGACCGCGGAATCAGGGTGAAGTCGGTGCCCGGCCCGGATGGAAGCGCGAAGACCAACATGGAGGCTGTTCCAATGGCGGTCATAACGGGGGCAGGTCAGGCCCGGCCAAGCGCCGGCGCGCCGCCCATCAAGACGACGCGGGCCGAATCGGCGGTGGACGCCGGCACCGCGGGTACGCATCCACCGTTACGGCTCGGGAAGCAGCTCATCATCCTGCTCGGCGCCATCGCCGTCTACTTCGGCGTGCGCCACCTGACGGAGGGCTCAGCCACCACGGCGATCGCGAACGCCTACCGGGTCATCGACCTGGAGGAGGCGCTGGGGCTGCACCACGAGCAGTGGCTGCAGGAGACGTTCGCCAGCTCGTCGTGGGTCAGCACGGTGTTCAACTGGATCTACATCTGGGGGCACTGGCCGGTCATCGCGGTCACGCTGATCTGGCTGGCCAAGCGGCATCCGGGGATCTACCTGCGCACGCGCAACGCCATGATCATGTCGGGCGCGATCGGCATGGTCATCTTCGCCACGTTCCCGGTCGCGCCGCCCCGGCTCACGCCGCTCGGCATGGTGGACACGGTCACGGTCAGCTCGCACGCGTACCGTGTGCTGCAACCGCCGATGTTCACCAACCAGTACGCCGCGGTGCCGAGCCTCCACGTCGGCTGGGACCTGCTGATGGGCATCGCGATCGCGGTCGCCGCCCGCCGGCTGTGGGTGAAGGCGATCGGTGTGGCGATGCCGGTGGTGATGACGATCGCGGTCGTGCTCACGGCCAACCACTACATCGTGGACGCGATCGCCGGTGCCGCGCTCACCACCGCATGCTGGTTCGCGGCCTGGTGGTGGAGCAGGCGGCGCGAGTTACGGCTCCAGCCAGCGGCCGCGTAGCGCGTCCCCCGACGAGAGAGCCGAGGCACCAGCCGGCCCTCTACTGTGGAGAATGGGCGCCATGACGTCGGTGAGCGCGCTGATCCGGATCGACCGGTCCAGCCCTGTCCCGCTGTACTTCCAGGTGGCGCGGCAGCTGGAGGAGCTGATCGCCTCCGGGGAGCTGGCGGCGGGCACGCGGCTGGAGACCGAGGTCGCGCTCGCCGACCAGCTCGGCCTTTCCCGCCCGACCATGCGGCAGGCGATTCAGTACCTCGTGGACAAGGGCCTGCTGGTGCGCAAGCGCGGCGTGGGCACGCAGGTCGTGCACGCGCGGGTGCGCCGCACGGTCGAGCTCACCAGCCTCTACGAAGACCTCGACCGCACGCGGCAGGAGCCCCGCACCGACGTGCTGTCGCTCGGTGTCGTGGCGGCGCCCGGGGAGGTGGCGGCGGCGTTCGCCCTGCCCACCGGCGCCGAGGTGCTGGCGATCGAGCGGCTGCGGTACGCGCGGGGCGAGCCGCTCGCGCTCATGCGCAACCACGTGCCCGCCGGCCTGCTCCGGGTCACCGCCGACGACCTGCGCGGCCACGGCCTCTACCAGCTGATGCGCGCCGCCGGCGTCAACCTTCGCCTCGCCGACCAGGCGATCGGCGCCCGCCGTGCCACCTCCGCCGAGGCGAGGCTGCTGGGCGAGCCGCGCGGGGCGCCGCTGCTGACGATGGCGCGTACCGCCTACGACGACGCCGGCCGGGCGGTCGAGTACGGGCAGCACGCCTACCGCGCCTCCCACTACTCCTTCGAGCTGACCCTGGTGGCGCGCTGAGCCTGCCCGGTGTGGGCGGCACCGCGCGCGGGGCGGCGGGGAGCGGCGAGGCTGGTCTATGCTCAGCCGTTCCGGACCCATCGAGTACGTCCATGGGGGTCGTCGCGCGTGGAGCCACAGCCGCCTCCGATGCACCGGGAGCCGCCCGCCGACCCGCGGTCGCCGTTTCCGCGGCCCCGGCAGTCCGCGCCCCTCGTCCCGCGGTGGCCGGACCCGCCCCCACCGGCAGCGGACCCACACCTGCGGGACGCCTCGCCGGCCGGGTCCGCACCGGGCGGTGCGGCGTGGGGCGGCCAGCAGGCGGCACCGTGGCTGGCGGGGCTCCAACCGGTGGCCTCGCAGGTCTCTGACGCGACGGTGCGGGCGGCGGCGCTGGCCGGCGCGGCGGGCCGGCAGACCGCGCGGGGCGCGAAGCGGGTCGGCGCGGGCATCGGGCACTTCTTCGTGGGCGTCGGCTACGTCTTCGTCGGCGCCGGGCGGTTTCTCGGCACCCCGCGGCTGTGGCTGCTCGTGCTCTGCCCGCTGGCGCTGACCGCGGCCGCGCTTTTCGGGCTGCACGAGGTGACCGACACGCTGGTGCGCACGCTGGTGGGATGGATGCTCGGCTTCACCGAGGGCTGGCCGGTGCTCGGCAGCGGTTTGGTCGAGTTCGTCGTCTCGGTCTGCGTGACGATCCTCTTCCACGCGGCGGTGACGGCGCTGACGGTGCCGCTCACGATGTTCTTCGGCGCGGCGTTCCTGCCGTTTCTCACCCGCGCCGTCCTGGGCGGCTCCGCACCGGTGACCGCCGGGCAGTTCGTCGCCGCGCCGGTGAAGGCGCCAGCCTGGCACCGGGCGGCCTGGCTCTGCCTGCGGCAGACCGTGGTCGTGGCGGTGGTGCTCCAGGCCGGATGGGCGGTGATCATCCCGTTGCTGTGGATCCCGGGGGTCAACCTGGCGGCGGCGGTGGCGGTGGGCCTGGTGTTCAACGGTTTCCTGGTCGGGCTGCTCGTGCTCGCCGTACCCATGCACCACCACGGGCTGCGGCGGCTGGGCGAGCAGTTCCGGTTCGCGTGGCGGCACCGGGCCTACACGCTGGGCTTCGGCATCACCAGCCTCTGCGTGCTGATCCCGCCGGTGCTGTCGCTGCGGTTGCTGGTGCTGGTGCCGATCCCGCCGGTGGTCGCCGCGCCCGGGGTCGTGCTCTACCTGGTGACCGTCCCGGCGGTGCTGACCGGCGGGATCCTGCTCTTCGGCCGGATCACCGCGCCGAGGCCGGGCCAGCTCGCCGGGGCGCCAGCCGCCGGCTACGCGATTCGGCCGGCGATCCAGAGTGGACCGCCCATCACCGGTTGAGCGCGAGCCGCACCAGGGCGGCGGCGTGGTTGCGGTCGGCGAAGGCGCGTACGCGGTCCACATGGGACCCGCCGCCGGCGCGGGCGGACCAGGTCGCGGCGAGCACCGCGTCGCTGGCGCAGCCGATCTCGTCGTAGCGGGCGGCGGCCCGGGCGGGGTCGCCGGCGATCAGCGCGTCGGCCGCCTCGACCCAGCGGGTGCGGCGCAGGCTCGTGCGGACCACCTCGGCCATCGCGGGCGCGGCGGCGGGCGCCAGCACGGTGGCGTGCGCGGCCGCGGAGAGCCACTCCAGCGTGAGCGCCGCCGGGGTGGTGCGCCAGAGGTCGAGCAGCTGGCCGAGGAGGGCGGCGGCGCCGTCCGGGTCGCCGTCCAGGGCGTGGGTGAGGGCGCCGTGCGCGTACGCGTTGTAGCGCAGCCGCGCGAAGCCGGAACGGTGCGCCACGTCGAGGCTGCGCGCGATGTCCTCGCCGGCGGGGCGGCCGCAGAGGGCGCCGATCCAGGCGCGGCGGCCGCGCAGCTGGAGATCCCAGTCGGTGGTGTCGGCGCCCTCCTCGTCGAGGTACTCGTCGGCGGCCCGCAGCAGCGCGACCCAGTCGCCGCTGAAGTAGGCCAGCTCCGCCTCCTCGGAGTGGCTGAGCACCAGGCTGACCTGGGCGCCCCGCACGCCTCGGCTCTCCCGCTCCAGGTCGGCGGCGCCGGGCAGGTCGCCCTCCTCCTGCCGGAACGTGGCCAGGTTGTGCAGCGCCCGCCGCAGCGTCGGCAGCCCCTGGGCGCGGCATGTCTCGACCACGCGCTGGAGGTCGTCGAGGGCCGTGGCGTCGCCGGCGACGTACCGCGTGGCGTGCTCGGTGACCAGCGCGTGCACCTCGGCGTCGGCGAGGCGGAGGCCGTGGGCGAGCGCGCGGGCGGCCCGGGCGGCGGGGAGGGCGAGGTCGGTGCGGAACTCGAGCAGGTGCAGGCGGGCCAGCTCCGCGTACGCCTCGGCCTTGGCGGCGTCGTCGGGCAGCTCGTGGAAGATGTCGATGGCGCGGTCGAGGTGGTCGCGGGCGCGGTCGCGCTCGGCCCGCATCAGCTCGGCGAGCCCCAGCAGCGTCTCGGCGCGCGCCTCGCCGGTGCGGTCGCCGGCCTCGCGCATGCGGTCGGCGAGGCGGGCCACGTCTTTGACGCCCTCGCGGTAGAAGGTGTCGCCGTCGGCCAGGAAGTGCAGGCGGTGGTGGAACAGCTCGGTGTGCCGCCGCCCGTCCGGGTCGTGCTCGACCGGCCAGGCGTTGAGGGCGCGTTCGGTGTAGCCGAGGGCGCTCTCCACCGCGTACACCGCGAAGGCGGCCTCGGCCGCGGCGAGCAGTGCGGTGCGGGCGGCCTCGGCCTCGGCGGTGGTGTCCTCGCCGAGGCTCTCGGCGAGCGTGAGGGCGACGATGCGGTGGTGGGCGACGGCGGTCGCGAGGTCGTTGCGGCCGTCGATGGAGACGGCCCGGAGCCAGGCCGCCGCGCGCCGGTGCAGCGCCGCGCGGGTCGCGCGGGGGAGCCGCCGGTATGCCACGTCGCGCACCAACTGGTGCTGGAACGCCAGCTCGCTCTCACCGGCCACAGTGGACACCGCACCGGCCACCAGCAGGTCGCGGCGCTGGAGGCGGCGGAGCACGCCCACCACGCCGTCGAGGTCGAGCGCGAGCATGTCGGCGATCGCGCCGGGCCAGAGCCGGTCGCCGAGCACCGCGGCGGCGTTGAGGACGGTGCGCTCGGCGTTGTCGAGCAGGTCGATGCGGTTGGCGATGACGCCGTGCACGCTCTCCGGCACGTCGATCTCGCCGTCGGGGTCGAGCACCGCGCCGCCCCGCTCGGCGAGCATGCGCACGTACTCGACCGCGTACATGGGATTGCCGCCGGTGAGCCGGGTGAGCCGCTCGGCGTGCTCGGTGCTCATGCCGTGCTGAGTGAGCAATGTGGACAGAAGTGCGCGCATCTCCGCCCCGCGGAGCCGGGCCAGCGAGACGGTGAGCATGCCGGGCAGCGCGGAGCGCCAGGCCGGCTGCTCGTCGAGCAGGTCGGGCCGGTAGGTGCAGAGCACCAGCAGCGGCACCTCGCCGCCCGCCTCGACCAGGTCGGAGAGGAAGCGCAGCAGCGCCGGGTCGGCGAAGTGCAGGTCTTCGATCACGAGCACGGTGGGCAGGTGACGGGCCAGGGCGAGCAGCGCGTCGCGCCAGGCGGCCTCGATCTCGCCGGGGCGTACGGCGCGGCCGGGCAGCCCGGCGAGCGGTCCGATGAGGTCGGTCAGGCGGGCCACCTCGGCCGGCGGCAGCACCTCGGCGAGTGTGGCGGTGAGCCGCTCGCGCGTGCTGGCCGGGTCGTCGGTGTCGAGCACGTCGGCCTCGACCTTGACGATCTCGGCGAGCGCGTCGTAGGCGCCGCCCGCGCCGTACGGCAGGCAGCGTCCGACCCGCCACCGCACCAGCAGGTCGCCGTCGTCACGCACACGCCGGGACAGCTCGCGGGCCAGGCGGCTCTTGCCCATGCCGTGCGCGCCCACCACCGACACCAGGTGGGCGCGGCGCTCCGACACGCACCGCTGGAGGGCGGCCATCAGCAGGTCGAGCTCGGCGGCGCGCCCAACGAGCGGAGTGCCTTCGTCGTCGGCGACCGGCGGGCGGCGTACCGACGCCTGAGCCAGCCAGGCCTCGACGGACCGGGACTTGCCGGCGAGGTCGAGCCGGAGGGGCTCGTCCGCGTAGCGGATCGAGCCGGCGGTGGCGCGGTGCGTGGCGGCCGAGACCAGCACGCCGCCCGGCGGGGCGTGGGTCTGCAACCGCGCGGCGGTGGCCACGACGTCGCCGGAGAGCAGCGCCTCGCCGCCGTTGCGCGCGGCGGCGAGGTCAACCAGCGCCTCGCCGGTCGCCACGCCGACCCGGGCGCGCATCGGGTAGCGGCCGGCGAGCGGCCTGCCGTCGAGCGCCCGCTGCATGTCGAGGCCGGCGAGCACTGCGCGATGGCCGTCGTGCTCGGTCTCCACGGGCACACCGAAGACGGCCATGACCGCGTCGCCGATGTACTTCTCGACGACCCCGCCGTAGCGCCGGATCACCTCGCGCGCGGTGGTGAAGTAGTCCATCTGGAGGCGGCGCAGGTCTTCCGGGTCGAGCCGCTCGGCCATCGAGGTGAAGCCCTTGAGGTCGGCGAAGAGCACGTTGACCGTGCGCCGCTCCTCGCGCGGGACGCTGGCGGTGGGCAGCTCGCGGGTCAGCGCGCTGCCGCAGCTCGTGCAGAACGTGAACTCCGGCGCGACGAGCGACAGGCAGGAGCCGCAACGGATGTGCAGCGGGGCACCGCACCGGCCGCAGAACTGGTGTGTGGGGCCAGCCGGGGCGTCACACTTCAGACACACGCGCTGTGTGTCGTGTCGCTCCGGTTCGCCGACCATCCCGCGACCCATCCTCGCAGGTCCCGCCCGCCCGGCCAAGGGGCACAAAGGCACCGCTGGCGTTGCCTGTTGCCCTGTCCCGGAGGGGACAGTCCAACCGGGACTCGGGACTCTAGGGTGGGGTGGTCATATCCCGTCGAGAGGGGGCATCATGACCGACCCGCTGGAGCCGGAAGAGGTCACCGGGCAGGGCAAGGGCGTCAGCTCTGACCCGAACGGCAAGGGCGTCAGCTCGACCACGCAGGGCAAGGGCGTCAGTTCGACCACACAGGGGAAGGGCGTCAGCGTCCCGCCGGCCGACGACGACGAGTGACGTTCACGGGTGGGGTTCTGGGTCGATCGGCTCGGGACCCCGCCCGTGCGTACGAACATTTCCGGCAAGCCGCGCCAATCACAGTTCCCGGGCGGCACGGGGTCGCGCGTTCCTTTAGGGGAGCCTTAAGCTCCGCTGGTTTTGCCAGCAGCCTCACGGGAGGACCCCCCTCACATGCTCGCCAAGAGCGCCCCACGCTGGTTCGCGGGGCTTGGTGTGGTCGGCGCGCTGATCGCCACGACCGCCATACCGGCAGCCGCTCAGGCCGCCGCCCAGGTCAGCCTCTTCTTCAGCGACACCACGGTCGCCGCCGGCGGTCCGGGCAAGGTCGACAGCGTTTTCCTCTTCGCGACCGGGCCGGTCGTGCTCGACAAGCCGGTCGTCACGTTCGACGCCACCGATCTCGCGGGCGTGGTCGAGATTGAGGACGAGAGCCTGTCGTCCTACTGCGAAGAGCCTTCGCCCGGCGTCCTGCGTTGCCAGGACCCGTTCGAGATCGAGTTGGACGAGGACACCCTCGCCGTGCCCTTCAGCATCGTGATGACCGCGGCGCCGGGCGCGACCGACGGCGACGAGGGCACCCTCAAGGTCACGCTCACCGCACCCGGGATCGACGCGGTGAGCCACGAGGCGCGGCTGCGCGTCGGGGAGGGCGTCGACCTCGCCGCGGGCGACAACGCCGAGGTCTCCGCCGCTCCGGGCGCCGCGTTCACCGCCCCGCTGCGAGTGCGCAACATCGGCGATACCACGGCGGAGGGCGCCGTCGCGATCTTCTACAACGACTACGGCTTCCAAGCGGCCCAGAAGTACAGCAACTGCACGTACGACGGCGACGAGGTGCGCATCTGCACCTTCGACGGCGACCTGGCAGCCGGGGCCGACTACGGCGTGCCGTTCGCGTACCGGTTGCGCGCGGACACGTACGCGCCGGGCAGTCAGTTCGGCGAGGTGGGCTGGATGACGCCCGCGGAGTACGAGGATCTCCGTGCCTACCTGGACAAGTTCGGCATCGACGCGGGCCAGCCGGGCGACGGTCCAAAGCTGGAGCTCAGCCAGGTGGTCGGCGCGCAGGCGCGGGGCCGGCAGGCGGACACCGACCCGTTCAACAACTGGTCGTACGTGGAGGTCAAGGCCACCGGCGAGAACGGCGCCGACCTCGAGGCGATCGGCGCCGAGTTCGACGGCGAGGCGGGCACGACCACCGATGTCGAGCTCAAGGTGGTCAACAACGGTCCGGCGGTGCGCAGCAGCGGCCGCGGCGGCGAGACGATCACGCGGGTGAAGGTGGTCGTGCCGTCCGGTACGACGGCGGTGGCGGCGCCCGAGGAGTGCCACCCGACAACGGCCGACGACAACACGGGCGAGGATGTCGACTGGGAACACCCCGGCAAGGCAGGCGCCCCGGCGTACTTCTGCGACGGCGGCCTCTTCCTCGCCGTGGACGAGACGCTGGCCTACCCGTTCACCTTCCGGATCGACGAGGTGATCGCCGACGCGGCGGGCGCCATCACGGTCAACGCGCCGTGCGAGTGCCCGACCTTCGGCGACGACCTCGACAAGTCCAACGACACGGCGAAGATCCTGGTCAACGGCACCGGCGGGGGCGGCGGCGGGCTGCCCGTCACCGGCGCCTCGACCGGCATCGTGGCCGGCGCCGGCGCACTCCTGCTGGCCGCGGGCGTCGCCGGCTTCGTGATCGCCCGGCGCCGCCGGATGCGTTTCGTGGCCTGACGAGAGATCCTGTTTCGTAGGCGGGCACGCTCTACGAAACGAGCCCGGGGGTGTGGTTCGCGGCTAAGACGGACCACGCCCCCCGGCTCATCGTCGGCCGCTGCTCGAACGCGGGTCGGGCAGCAGTCGGCGTAGCGTCTCGCCGGGGCCGAGAAACCAGTGCGCGGACGCGCACCGCACGCGTACCACCTCGACCGGCCCGTCGGTCGAGTCGGCGTGACCCACCGTGGTCACCTCAGCGGGCAGCCCGCACTCTGGGCAGTCATAGAGCATTGGGTACCTCCCCACCCCCATGACACTCCGTGTTCGCTACGAGGGAGTTACAACCAGGCGTGATACCCGCCACGGCGGCGGTGGCATAGTTGACCGGGTGATCCCCGCCACTCCCGCCGCGCTGGCCGAGGCGCTCGCCGGTGTGGGTTACCTGGCCGACGACGGGCTCGCCACCGCCGGACACCTCGCGCTCAAGCTGGGCCGCCCGCTCTTCCTGGAGGGCGACGCGGGAGTGGGCAAGACCGCGTTCGCGCAGGCCCTCGCCGCGGCGACCGGGGCACACTTCGTGCGGTTGCAGTGCTACGAGGGGCTCGACGCCGCCCAGGCGCTCTACGACTGGGACTTCCCGCGCCAGATCCTGCATCTTCGTACCGTCGAGGCGGCGGCCGCCGCAACCGGGGACAAACCAGACACCGCGGCCCTGGAGGCGAGCCTCTACGACCGCCGCTTCCTTGTCGCCCGCCCGCTGCTCCAGGCGCTCGAGGTGAGCCCCTGCGTGCTGCTCGTCGACGAGATCGACCGGGCCGACGACGAGTTCGAGGCGTTCCTGCTGGAGATCCTCGCCGACGCCGCGATCACCATCCCCGAACTGGGCCGGATCGCCGCCGAGACGCCGCCGCTGACCGTGCTGACCAGCAACCGCACGCGCGAGGTGCACGACGCGCTCAAGCGCCGCTGCCTGTACCACTGGGTCGAGCATCCCAGCTTCGCCCAGGAGGTGGCGATCATCCGCTCCCGCCTGCCGGAGGTGAGCGAGCGGCTCGCCGCCGACGTCGCGGGCGCGGTGCAGCGGATGCGGCAGCTCGACCTGATCAAGGCGCCCGGTGTCGCCGAGGCGCTCGACTGGACCAGCGCGCTGGCCGCGCTCGGTGCCCGCGAGCTCGACCCCGACCTGGCCGCGGCCACGCTCGGCGCGGTGCTCAAGTACCGCGAGGACGGTGAACGCGTGAAGGCGGCGGCGCCGTGGCGCGCCTGAACCGGCCGCGCCGATGACCTCCGGCGACCTCGTCGGCGTCCTCGTCGGCTTCGCCCGCACGCTGCGCAACGCGGGCGTGCGGGCGACGGGGGAGCGGGTCGAGGCGATGGTGGCCGCGGTCGGCGCGCTCGACGTGACCCGCCCGGAGGACGCGTACTGGGCGGGCCGCCTCACGCTCTGCGGCGAGCCGGACGACCTGCCGGTCTACGACGCCGCCTTCGCCGCCTACTTCGGGGGGCGCGCGCCGCCCCGCCCGCCGGCCGCCGTGCCCGCGAAGCGGCGGGGCGTGGCGCTCTTCGCGCGGGCCGACCCGAACGGGGGCACCGCCGCGGTCGGCGACGACGACCTGGCGGTCGCGGCCAGCCCCGCCGAGGTCCTGCGCCGCCGCGACCTCGCCCTTCTCTCCACCGCCGAGCGCGACGAGGTACGCCGCCTCGTGGCCCTGCTCGCCCCGGCCACCGCGGCCCGGCCGGGCCGCCGCCACCGGCCGTCCCCGGTCGGCGGGGTCGATCCGCCGCGCACCGTCCGGCGCATGCTCCGCCACCTCGGCGAGCCGACCCGCCTGGCCCGGCGCGAGCGGCGGGACAAGCCGCGCCGGCTCGTACTGCTGCTCGACGTCTCCGGCTCGATGGCGCCGTACGCGGACGCGCTGCTCCGCTTCGCCCACGCGGCGGTGCGGCGCCGGCCTACGCTGACCGAGGCGTTCACGCTCGGCACGCGGCTGACCAGGGTGACCCGGGCGCTGCGCCACCGCGACCCGGACGCCGCCCTCCGCGCCGCCGGCGAGGCGATCCCGGACTGGCACGGCGGCACGCGGCTGGCCGACTCGCTGAAGGCGTTCCTGGACCGGTGGGGCCAGCGCGGCACGGCCCGCGGCGCGGTGGTGGTGCTCTTCAGCGACGGCTGGGAGCGAGGCGACCCGGCGCTGCTCGCCGCCCAGATGGCCCGGCTCTCCCGGCTGGCGTACCGCGTGGTGTGGGTCAACCCGCACCGGGGCAAGCCGGGGTACGAGCCGCTGGTCGCCGGCATGGCGGCCGCGCTGCCGTACCTCGACGACTTCGTCGCGGGGCACAGCCTCGCCGCGCTCGAAGACCTGGTCCGGGTCATCAGTCGATCGAAGCCGTGAGGCCACGGGGCCTGACCGCGGCGGTGGAGGAGCGGCGGAGCGGGGTAGGCGTGAGCGGGAGTCGTGAGGCTACGGGGCCTGACCGCGGCGGTGGAGGAGCGCCGAGCGGCGGAGCGGGGTAGGCGTGAGCGGGAGTCGTGAGGCTACGGGGCCTGACCACGGTGGTGGAGGAGCGCCGAGCGGCGGAGCGGGGTAAGCAGAGATCATGCTGTTTCCGGCGTGTTACGCCGAACCTCTTGCGGGTAGCCGCCCGGAGGGCTTGTCTGGGGGTAGGTTCCCGCTCCTGACGGGAGGGATGATGACCCATATCAGCATCACCGTCGATGACGTCCGCTACGACGACGACGTCCAGCCCCGCACTCTGCTCGTCCATCACCTGCGCGAGCGGCTGGGCAAGGTGGGCACCGTGGTTGGCTGCGACACCAGCAACTGCGGCGCCTGCACCGTTCTCATGGCCGGCGAGTCCGTGAAGAGCTGCACCGTGCTGGCCGTGCAGGCCGACGGTCTGGAGATCACCACGGTCGAAGGGCTGGCCGGCTCGGGGGGCGAGCTGCATCCTGTGCAGCAGGCGTTCCACGACCGCCACGCGCTCCAGTGCGGCTTCTGCACGCCCGGCATGATCATGGCGGCGGTCGACCTGCTCGCCGAGAACCCCGACCCCACCGACGCGCAGATACGGGAGGGGCTGGAGGGCAACCTGTGCCGTTGCACGGGCTATCAGAACATAATCCGGGCGGTCAGCGACGCGGCCGCGGCGATGCGCGCCACCGACGCGGCACCGCCATCGGCGCCCGCTCCCACGCCAGACCCGGTCGCCGCTCCGGCTCCGGCGGAGGTCGTCTCATGACGATCATGGAGGAGCGCCCGGCCGCCGAGGTGGGCGCGGCGCGGCGGCGCAAGGAGGACGCCCGCCTCATCACCGGCCGCACGATGTGGACGGAGAACATCACGCTGCCCGGCATGCTGCACCTGGCGATCCTGCGCAGCCCGATGGCACACGCCCGGATCACCCGGGTCGACGTCTCGGCGGCGCTGCGCGAGCCAGGGGTCGTGGCGGCCTTCGGTGGCGCCGACGTGGCCGGCGTGCAGGGGAGCCTGCCGTGCGCCTGGCCGGTCACCGAGGACATGGTGCTGCCCGACCATCCGCCGCTCGCGGTCGACGAGGTGCGGCACGTGGGCGAGGCGGTCGCCGTCGTGGTGGCCCGCGACCGGCCCAGCGCGGTCGACGCGCTCGCCGCCATCGAGGTCGACTACGAGCCGCTGCCGGTCGTGCTCGACATGCCCGACGCGATCGCCGAGGGCGCCGACCTCGTACACGCCGACAAGGGCACCAACAAGGCGTACACCTGGATCTTCGACTCCGGCGACGCCGGCACCGGCCAGTCCACCGACACCGCGTTCGCCGGCGCGGAGCTGGTCATCAAGCGGCGATACGTGCAGCAGCGGCTGATCCCCGCGTTCATGGAGCCGCGCAGCGTCGTCGTCGACCCGACCGGCGACCAGCACACGGTCTACTCGGCCACGCAGATCCCGCACATCCTGCGCTTCCTGATGGCGGTCGTCACCGGCACGCCGGAGCACAAGGTGCGCGTGGTCGCTCCGGACGTGGGCGGCGGCTTCGGCGGCAAGCTCCAGGTCACGGCCGAGGAGATGATCACGTTCATCGCGGCGCAGCGGGTCGGCAAGCCGGTCAAGTACACCGAGTCCCGCTCCGACAGCCTCCTCTCCGCGCACCACGGGCGCGACCAGATCCAGGAGCTGGAGCTGGCCGCCAAGCGCGACGGCACGGTGCTCGGGCTGCGCGTGCGGCTGCTCGCCAACATGGGCGCCTACATGGGGCTGGTCACGCCGGGCGTGCCGCTGCTCGGCGCGTTCATGTACAACGCGATCTACAAGTTCCCCAGCTACCGCTTCGAGTGCGTCGGCGTCTTCACCAACACGACCATCACCGACGCCTACCGCGGCGCCGGGCGGCCCGAGGCCACATTCGCCATTGAGCGGATCATGGACGAGCTGGCCGTCGAGGTCGGCCTGGACCCCATCGAGGTACGCCGGCGCAACTGGATCAGGCACGAGGAGTTCCCGTTCGACACGGTTGCCGGGCTGACCTACGACTCAGGCAACTACGAGGCCGCCACCGACAAGGCGTTGAGCCTGTTCGGCTACGACGAGCTGCGGCGCGAGCAGGCCGCCCGGCGGGAGGCCAACGACCCGGTGCAGCTGGGCATCGGCGTCTCCACGTACACGGAGATGTGCGGCCTCGCGCCGTCCCGGGTCCTCGGCACCCTGCGGTACGGCGCCGGCGGCTGGGAGACCGCGACCGTGCGCGTGCTCCCCACCGGCAAGGTCGAGGTGGTCACCGGCACGTCGCCGCACGGCCAGGGGCACGAGACGGCGTGGAGCCAGATCGTGGCCGACCAGCTTGGCGTCGCGTTCGAGGATGTCGAGGTGCTGCACGGCGACACGCGCACCTCGCACAAAGGGCTCGACACCTACGGCTCCCGCTCGCTCGCGGTCGGCGGCTTCGCGCTCGTCAATGCCTGCACGCGGGTCCTCGACAAGGCCAAGCCGATCGCCGCGCACCTGCTCGAGTGCGACGTCTCCGACCTGGAGTTCACCGGCGGTGCCTTCCGGGTCCGGGGTGCGCCCTCGGACGCGGCGGGCAAGACGCTCGCCGACTGCTCGCTGGCCGTCTTCGCGGCGCACGACCTGCCCGACGGTGTCGAGCCCACATTGGACGCCGAGGCCACCTACGACCCGACCAACTTCTCGTTCCCGCACGGCACGCACCTGTGCGCGACCGAGGTCGACACCGAGACCGGGCGGGTCACCATCCGGTCCTATGTGGCCGTCGACGACGTAGGGCGGGTCGTCAACCCGCTGATCGTCGAGGGCCAGGTGCACGGCGGCGTGGCGCAGGGCATCGCCCAGGCGCTCTTCGAGGAGGCCGTCTACGACGACGAGGGCAACCTGCTCACCGGCACCTTCGTCGACTACACGCCGCCGAGCTCGGCCGACCTGCCCGAGATCGTGAGCGACCGCACCGAGACGCCCGCGCCGGACCATCCGCTCGGCACCAAGGGCGTCGGCGAGGCCGGCACGATCGCCTCCACGCCGGCCGTGGTCAACGCGATCGTCGACGCGCTGCGCCCGTACGGGGTCGACGACATCCGCATGCCGTGCACGCCGGAGCGCGTGTGGCGGGCCATCCAGGGGGGTGACCGGTCGTGATCCCGGCCGCGTTCGACTACACCAGACCGTCCACCGTGGACGAGGCGGTGCGCGCGCTCGCCGACGGGGGCGAAGACGCCAAGGTGCTCGCCGGCGGGCAGAGCCTGATCCCCGTGCTGCGGCTGCGCCTGGCCGCGCCCAGCGTGCTGGTCGACCTCGGCGGCGTGGGCGAGCTGCGCGGCGTACGGGACGACGGCGACGCGCTCGTCATCGGTGCCACCACGCGCCACGCCGACGTGCTCCGCGACCCGCTGATCGCCGAGCACGCGCCGCTGCTCGCCCAGGCCACCGAGACGGTCGCCGACCGCCAGGTGCGCCACCTGGGCACGCTCGGCGGCTCGCTCTCGCACGCCGACCCCGCCGGCGACCTGCCGAGCGTGGCGGTGGCGCTCGACGCCTCGTTCGGGATCGCCGGACCGGGCGGCCGGCGCACGGTGCCCGCGTCGGAGTTCTTCGTCGACTTCCTGACCACGGCGCTCGCGCCGGACGAGGTGCTCGTGTCGGTGCGCGTGCCGAAGCGTCCAGGGTGGACGACCCACTACGAGAAGTTCAACCGGGTCGCCCAGGCGTGGGCCATCGTCGGCGTGGCCGCGGCCGTGCGCCGGGAGAACGGGAGCATCGCCGAGGCCCGGGTCGCGCTCACCAACATGGGCTCGACCCCGATCCGCGCCTCGGGAGTCGAGGAGGCGCTCGCCGGCGCACCGGCCACTGTAGACGCTGTGGCGTCCGCGGCCGGCCGGGCCGCCGAGGGGGCCGACCCGCCGTCCGACGTCTTCGCCTCCGCCGACTACCGGAGGCACCTGGTGACCGTGTTGACGAGGCGGGCCGTCGTATCCGCGGGAGGTATTTCGTGAAGCTCGACCATTCATTCACCGTGCCGGTCCCCGTCGACGAGGCGTGGGGCGTGCTGCTCGACGTGCCACGGGTCGCTCCGTGCATGCCGGGCGCCACGCTTGCCGACTTCGACGGCGACGAGTTCAGCGGCACGGTCAAGGTGAAGGTCGGGCCGATCGTGTTGACGTACACCGGAAAGGGCCGCTTCGTCGAACGCGACGAGGCGGCCCGCCGCGTGGTGGTCGAGGCGTCCGGCCGGGACACTCGCGCCTCGGGTACCGCCTCCGCCACGGTCACCGCCACGCTCGTACCCGACGGCGACTCGACCCGCGTCGAGGTGGCGACCGACCTGACCGTGACCGGCAAGCCGGCGCAGTTCGGCCGGGGCGTGCTCGCCGACGTGGGCGGGCGGCTGATCGGGCAGTTCGCCGACTGCCTCGCGGAGAAGCTGTCCGGGGCGGCCGGCACCGGAAAGGCGCCCAGCCCACCGCCCGCTCCCGGGCCGCTGATGGCGCCGGAGACCCAGCCCGAGGCGGAGGTCGAGCCGATCGACGTGCTCAGGCTGTCGGTGGGCACCGCCGCCGCCCGGTACGCCGGACTGATCGCACTCAGCGCCGGCGCCGCCGCGCTCACCTGGCTGGTCATCCGGGCGCTGCGGCGCTGATACGGTGGCGCGGTGGAGGCCACCGACCCGGCGCGAGCGGCGCTCGTCATCCCCGGCGGCATGTTCGGCCCGCACGCGCCCCTGCTGATGTACGCCGCCGAGGCGGCCCGCGCCCGGGCCGCCTCCGTGCGCCCGTTCTCCTGGAGCCGCCCCGACGAGCCACGCCACCTCGACCCGTCGGCCCGTGGCCCGTGGGTCCTGGCCGACGTGACCCCGGCGCTCGACCGGCTCGCGCGGGAGTGGCCGGCGGCCACGCCACTGCTGATCGGCAAGTCACTCGGCTCGTACGCCTCGGTGCTCGCCGCCGACCGCGGACTGCCGGCCGTCTGGCTAACGCCGGTGCTCACCGACCCCTGGGTCGTCGACGGGCTGCGCCGCATGACCGCGCCGTTTCTGCTGGTGGGCGGCACGGCCGACCGCATGTGGGACGGCGACCTCGCACGCGGGCTGACCCCGCACACACTCGAGGTCGAGGGCGCCGACCACGGCATGCACGTGCCCGGCCGCCTCGCCAGCTCCGCCGCGGTGCTCGGGCAGGTCGCGACCGCGGTGGAAGACTTCCTGGACGAGGCCGTCTGGCCGAGCCAGCGTCCAGTTGCTCGTTGAAGCAGAACATTTGGGCTACCGCGACGTCCGTCGTGGTCCGGGCCGCCGCTCCCGCGGCCTCGCCCTCCGCGTGCACACGACCCCGCCCCGGCCGGCGCCGAGGTCTGTGTCACGGCGGCCTTCCGGCCGCGGAAACCATCATCGTGGCGCGACGTCCGGCGCCAGGCGACCATGGTCGCCTGGCGCGTCGACCCCGAAAGGTCCTCTACAGCGTGTACTCCAGTGTGTAGGTGTGGCCGCCGTCGGCGTCGACGACGATCTGGCCGGCGCCGCGGATCGTGCGCAGCTCGCCGGTGCCGGAGTCGGGGACGATCGCCCAGAGCAACGTCTGCCCCGCCTCGGCCTCGGCCGTGGCGCTGTGGTGCAGCACGAACGTGCCGGCCCGCCCGCCGACCGTGCCGCTGAACCGCTCGAACCCCACGTACGCGGCGGAGGTCTCCACCGGCGTCGTGCACGTCAGGATGGTCGTGCTGCTGGCACCGGACAGGTCGCCGGTGAACGTCTTCGTCACCTGCGCTCGCGCCAGCGTCGCCCCCTCCGCCTCGTCGAAGGTCTCCTGGTCCCAGCCGTCGATCGTGAACGTGCCCTTGGCGTACTCCGTCATGCCGCCCAGCATGCCGCATGACCCTGACAGCCTGTGTCAGGTAGGTCGCTCCCGCTTCGGCAGCTTGCTGACCACCGCCTCGTACGAGGAGTCGACCGCCTCGCGCACCTCGTCGTCGGGGATCCCGCCGCCGACGCGGAGCGTATTCCAGCCGGAGCGCCCGATGTAGGGCATCACCGACGCGTCCTCCGGGTAGCGGGCGAGCCACTCGTCGGCCACCTCGCGGTTGGGCCCGCACTTCACGCCCACGCCCGGCGGGCTGGAGCCGAGGAAGGCGAAGATCTTGCTGCCCACCTTCACCACGACGTCGCCCTCCCAGGGCTCGTCCTGCCACGCACCGGGTTTGTCCAGGCAGTACGCCAGCAACTCGTCCCACGTCATGAGGTCAGGCTAGGAGAAGACCGAGCCCGAGGGTGACCGTGCCGGCGGCCAGCGCGGCGGCGCCCAGCCACAGGAACCAGAAGAAGCTGTTGGGCTGGGTCCCAGGAGCACGGCGTCGACCGCCAAACATTTCCGGAGGTACGGTGGCCTGATGGTGACTGCGGACGACATCCGGCGCGTGGCGCT
The DNA here is from genome assembly GCF_042433955.1 of Phytohabitans kaempferiae. Taxonomy (NCBI): domain Bacteria; kingdom Bacillati; phylum Actinomycetota; class Actinomycetes; order Micromonosporales; family Micromonosporaceae; genus Phytohabitans; species Phytohabitans kaempferiae. The sequence continues at coordinate 100,779 of NZ_JBHLUH010000013.1, forward strand.
CTCGCTACCCCGGGCCTACGAGGCGCTCGTGCGCGACCGGGTCAAGTTCCGGGTCGGCCGCATCGTGTTCGTGTCGCTCTCGGCAGACGAGACGGTCATGGGCTTCGGCTATCCGAAGGAGGAGCGGGCCGCGCTGATCGCCGCCGAGCCGGAGAAGTTCTTCATGCCGATCAGGTCCGACGAGCGATACAACTGGGTCCGCGTGTGGCTCGCGAAGATCGACGAAGGCGAGATGCGCGAGCTGGTCACCGACGCCTGGCGGATGTGCGTGCCCAAGAAGGTAATCGCGGAGTACGAGGCGTCGCCGCGCTGAGCCGGCCCCGCGCTCAGCTCGCCCGCTGGGTCTTCCAGCGCGGGGCCGGGAAGGCGTGCGCCTCCAGCGCAGGCGGGAGCGGGGCGACGCCGGGGCCGCCCGCCCGCATCCACGCGGCGATCCGCGCCTCCGCGTCGCCGTCGAGCACGCAGCCCAGCCAGACCGGGCGGGCGCCGTCGCGGCGGGCGGCCGGGGCGGGCTGCACCACGACCACATTGGACTCCCCGCAGACGTTGAGGCAGTCGCTGACCCGTACCCGATGCTGCTGGCCCGCCGCGGCGCGGAAGCGACCCACCTGGCCGTCGTGGTCGACGCCGGGGTGTTTGCGGGTCGTGCCGCAGCAGCAGCCGCGGCAGATCGTCAGCGTGACCGGGGCGGCCGGTGCGCCCGCCGGCGCGGCGCCGGCGGGCGGCGCCGCGCCTTCTGGCCCGGGCAACGGCTCACGCCGCGGTCGTGGCGCGCACGCGGCGAGGCGTGAGCAGCAGGCCGAAGCTCAGCCCGAACACCGTCCACAGTGCCGCCAGCTCGGCCACCGACGCGAGCCGGAAGTCCCACAGCAGCGCGGCCGGGATGTCGGCCGGCACACCGTCGGGAGTGGACGGCCACGTCATCAGCAGCGCGGTGTAGCCGACAGCGCCGACCGCCACCCCGGCGGCCGCGCGGTAGGCGGGCGGCCACGGGCGTGCGGCGAGCCGGTCGTGCACGAGGAAGGCCAGCCAGGTCACCGCGATCGCCGCGGCGATGAGCGTGAAGTACTGCACCGTGCGCTCGGTCACCGTGTCCGGGTCGCCGACGCCGGGCGGGTTGGCAGGGTACTTGAGAGCGGGCAGCAGCGCCACGGTCGTGAACGCGAGAAACGCGAGCAGCGCCGCGCGGCCGAAGTCGGTGGTGCCCGGCAGCCGGTGGCGCACGCGGGCGAAGACCACGCCCACCACGAGCGCGAGGCAGACGGCGACGGCGGCCGCGGCGACCATGCCGCCGAAGACCTGCGTGGCGCGGCTGAACAGCGGCTCCTCGTCCGAAGTGGAGCGTGCCGCCTCGATCGCGAGCGCGTCGTCGATCCGCGGCTCCACGACGAGGAGGGCGGCGAGTGCGGCGGCCACGCCGGCGAACAGCCCAGCGAGAGCCGCCCGGCGCAGCACGGCGCCGAGGGTGAGGGGAGTCATCGGGCTAGTGGCAGGGAACGCCGAGCGCGTGCCGGCCGTCGTGCGTGAACTCGTGGATCTGCTCCGCGAACGCTGTGCCGTTGAGCTGCAACAACACGAAAACGACAGCCAGTGCGGCGGCCGCGAGCAGCCAGGCTGCGGCGGGCACGCGGATCTGTGCGACGGATGCTGTGGGTGCCGAGGGTGCGGCCATGCCAGGTGTTCCTCTCGTCCATGCCTCGTGGCGATGCGGTCGAACTGCCACGGCCGGTCTCCTGGCTCCCGGATCGACACGCTCCCTCGACCTTCCCAGACCGTCGCCGGCCCAGTGGTGTTGCGAGGGAGCACTCCCCGGTCACAGTGGCGAGGACCACGCCGGATTTTCACCGGCTTCCCGAGCACCGTGGCTTGGGCAGCGTAACTCTGAACTGGTGTTTGACGCCAGCCCTCCGGCTGGGTCAGCATGGCCCGCATGCTCGCCGCCTATCCCTTCTCCGCCATCGTCGGATTGGCCGACCTCCGGCTCGCGCTCCTGCTCACCGCCGTCAACCCGGCGATCGGGGGCGTGCTCGTGCGGGGCGAGAAGGGCACCGCCAAGTCGACGGTGGTGCGGGCGCTCGCCGCGCTGCTGCCCGAGCTCGACGCGGTGCGAGGCTGCCGCTTCGCCTGCGACCCCGCCGCGCCCGACGCCGAGTGTCCGGACGGCCCGCACGGGTCGACCCCGCCGGTGGTGCGCCGCCGATCGTCTCTTGTGGAGCTTCCGGTCGGCGCCACCGAAGACCGCGTGGTGGGCACGCTCGACATCCAGCGGGCGCTCGCCGAGGGCGTAAAGGCTTACGAGCCAGGGCTTCTCGCCGCCGCCCATCGTGGACTGCTCTATGTGGACGAGGTCAATCTGCTTCCCGACCACCTGGTCGACCTGTTGCTCGACGCGGCGGCGATGGGGCGGGCGCACGTCGAGCGCGACGGTGTCTCGGTCAAGCACGCGGCGCGGTTCCTGCTCGTCGGCACGATGAACCCGGAGGAGGGCGAGCCGCGCCCCCAACTCGTCGACCGCTTCGGGCTCGTGGTCTCCGTCGGGTCGCCGGACGAGCCCGCGCCCCGGGCCGAGGTGGTGCGGCGGCGCCTGGCGTACGACGCCGACCCGGACGGCTTCGCCGCGCGCTGGGCCGACGAGGACGCCCTCGTGGCCGGCCGGATCGCCGAGGCGCGGGGGCGGCTGCCCCGGGTCGAGTTGCCGGACGGTGAGCTTGACCGGATCGCCCGCATCTGCCTCGCGTACGGGGTGGACGGGCTGCGCGCCGACATCGTGGTGGCGCGGGCGGCGATCACGCTCGCGGCGTGGCACGGGCGCGACACGGTCACCGCCGACGACGTACGGGACGCGGCCCGGCTCGCGCTGCCGCATCGGCGCCGCCGCGACCCGCTCGACCCGCCCGGTACGGACGAGGAGCGGCTCGAGCGGACACTGTCCGATGAGGAGCCCGAGCCGGAGCCCGATCCCGGCCCGCCCGATGGGGGTCCCGCGGGTGGCGCGCCGCCCGACGGAGAGGCGGACGGTGACGGTGGCTCGTCCGGCAGCCAGCCGCCCGCCGCCCCAGGGCAGCCGTACCGGCCGCGCGTGCTGACGCTGCCGAAGACCGGGGAGCGGGCGCACACCGGCCGCCGCTCGCTCGCGTACGCCCGGCGGGGGCGGGTCGTCGGCGCCCGCCTGCCCCAGGGCTCCGGCGCGCCGCACCTGCCCGCCACGCTGCTGGCCGCCGCGGCGCGGGGGAGCCGTACGGTCGCCCCGGCCGACCTGCGCGAGGCGGTCCACATCGGACGGGAGGCCAACCTCGTGCTCTTCGTGGTCGACGCCTCCGGCTCGATGGCGGCCCGCCAGCGGATGGCGACGGTCAAGGCGGCGGTGCTGTCGCTGCTGCGCGACGCGTACCAGCGGCGAGACCGCGTGGGCATGATCACATTCCGGGCCGCGGGAGCCGACGAGGTGCTGCCGCCGACCTCCAGCCACGAGGTGGGCGTGCAGCGGCTGGCCCGGCTCCGCACCGGCGGGCGTACCCCGCTCGCGGCCGGGCTGGAGGCGGCCGCCCGTACGCTCCGCGCCGAGCGCCGCCGCGACCCGCGCCGCCGCCCGCTGCTCGTCCTCGTCACCGACGGCCGCGCGACCGCCGGGCCCGACCCGATCTCGGTCGTGCCCGCGCTCGCCGGCACCGCCGCGGTCGTGGTCGACTGCGAGTCCGGCCCGGTGCGGCTTGGGCTGGCCCACCGGCTGGCCGCCGCGCTGGACGCGCCGTGCGTGCCGCTCGCGCAGCTCTCCGCGCCGGGGCTCACCGCGTCCGGGCGGGCCGCCTGATGCCGCAGGGCAAGCCGGAGGTCACGCCCGACGACGGGCTCACCACGCGCGAGCGCCGCCGCCAGCCGGTCCTCGCCGTCCACACCGGACAGGGGAAGGGCAAGTCCACCGCCGCGTTCGGGATGGCGCTGCGCGCGTGGAGCGCCGGCTGGAGCATCGTCGTGTACCAGTTCGTAAAGAGTCCGAAGTGGAGAGTCGGCGAGGAGGCGGCCCTCCGCGCGCTCGGCGAGACCGGCAAGGGCGGCGCGGTCACCTGGCACAAGATGGGCGAGGGCTGGTCGTGGATCCAGCGCCCCGGCACCGAGCGCGACCACGCCGCCGAGGCCGCCGAGGGGTGGGCCCAGATCAAGCGCGACCTGGCCGCGGAGGCCTACCGGTTCTACGTGCTCGACGAGTTCACGTACCCGATGAAATGGGGTTGGGTCGACGTCGCGGACGTCGTCGCGACGTTGCGCGACCGGCCCGGCTCGCAGCACGTGGTGGTCACCGGGCGCGACGCCCACGCCGACATCGTGGCCGCCGCCGACCTGGTCACCGACATGACGAAGGTCAAACATCCGATGGACGCGGGGCGCAAGGGACAGCAGGGCATCGAGTGGTAGACATCCCGCGCGTGGTCATCGCGGCGCCCGCCTCGGGGCACGGCAAGACGACGGTGGCGACCGGGCTGCTGGGCGCCTTCGCCGCGCGAGATCGGCGCGTGGCCGGCTTCAAGGTGGGGCCCGACTACATCGACCCGGGCTACCACGCGCTCGCCGCCGGCCGCCCTGGCCGCAACCTCGACCCGGTGCTCGTCGGCGAGGAGCGGATCGTCCCGCTCTTCGCGCACGGCTGCGCGGGCGCCGACCTGGCGGTGGTCGAGGGGGTGATGGGCCTGTACGACGGCCGCGTCGGCGCCGGCGACTTCGGCTCCACCGCGCACGTCGCCGCGTTGCTCGCCGCGCCGGTCGTCCTGGTGGTCGACGCCTCCGCGCAGGGGCGTTCGGTGGCGGCGCTGGTGCACGGGTTCCGCTCGTTCGGGAGCGTGCGGCTGGCCGGCGTCATCCTCAACCGGGTTGGCTCCGACCGGCACGAGGCGCTGCTGCGCGACGCGTGCGAGGAGGTGGGCACGCCCGTACTCGGTGCGCTGCGCCGCCACTCAGCGGTGGCCGCGCCGTCGCGACACCTGGGGCTGGTGCCGGTGGTCGAGCGTTCCGCGGAGGCCGCCGCGTCGGTGGCCGCGCTCGCCGCGCTCGTGGCCGGTGGCGTCGACCTGGACGCGGTGTTGGCGGTGGCCCGGGACGCACCGCCGCTCACCGCCGAGCCGTGGTCACCCTCCACGGTGGAGCCGGTCGCCTGGCACCGCCGCCCGGTGGTCGCGGTCGCGGGCGGGCTGGCCTTCAGCTTCGGGTACACCGAGACCGTCGAGCTGCTCCGCGCGGCCGGCGCCGATGTGTCCACCGTGGACCCCCTCCGCGACGAGGCACTGCCCGCCGGGACGCGGGCGCTCGTGGTGGGCGGCGGCTTTCCCGAGGTGTACGCGGACCGGCTGGCCGCCAACGCCCCACTCCGCGCCGCTGTGGCCAGGCTGGCGGCGAGCGGCGCCCCGATCGCGGCCGAGTGCGCGGGTCTGCTGTGGCTCTGCCGCACGCTCGACGGCGCCCCGATGTGCGGCATCCTCGACGCCGACGCCGCCATGACCGACCGCCTCACGCTCGGCTACCGCGACGCGGTCGCGCTGACCCGCAGCCCGCTGGCCGAGGCCGGTACGCGGGTGACGGGGCACGAGTTCCACCGCACGGCGGTCACCCCGCGGGCCGGCGCGGCGCCCGCGTGGGCCTGGCGGGAGGCGGGGGCGGAGGGCTTCGTCGTGGGCGGGGTGCACGCCTCCTACCTCCACCTCCACTGGGCCGGCCGCCCCGACATCGCCCGCCGCCTCGTGGCCGCGGCCGCCTCTGGGGGTACCCCCGCCGGCTGATCGCGCGCGGTGGTGGCCCGGGCGGTGGTGGCATGGGCGGACCGGGCGTGCCGGTGGCCTCGGCCTGGTGGCCGCCGCCCCGCGACATCGACCTGAGCCAGGGCCGCGGGAATGAACGGCCGGCCCGGGGGAAACCGGGCAGAAGTTGGCGCGTGCCGGTACAAGAATTGGCGTTCTTGTACCAACGGTCCCTCGTTGGCAGTATTGCCAAAGCCGTTCAACGAGGAGGACAACTCCGTGAACGAAATCCCTGACCCGTTGCCCGACGTCGCCATCTCCGTGGGCGCGGTTGCCGTGGCGCGGCGGGCCCACGAGCTTGGTGTCGCTCTCACACCGGCGCAGTGCGAGGAGCTCGCCCGCGCCGCGCTGGAGGCGGGCACCGCCTACCTGTACACCGACACCGAGACGGAGCCGGCCGCCGGCCCCGGCTAGGGCCTTTCTCACAAGGGCATGTCCGGCCCGTGGCGGGCCCGGACGACGACCGGCGGCACTGGGCGCCGCTTGGGCCTCGATCGGCGTCGGCATCGGCTGGCTCCGATTCGGGGTCGAGGTGTGGTCGCGCGGCTTGGCCGTGTTCGGACCTGGTGTCGTCTGTTGGAGAAGCTGTCGAGCTGGGCGCACCGGTGCGCCCAACCCGGGCGGACGCCCGATCCGGTCGGTCGCCGCGCCGGACCCGGCAGGTGCGTGGGCAATGTCGGGGACATAGCCCCTTGCGGCCGCTTTGAAGGGGCTGTGTCCCCGACATTGCCCCACCAGCCTTCGAAGTCGAGGTCTCGGCGGCTCGTGCGGTGCCGTGGGATTCAAGCTCGACCGGATGGTGAGACCGGGACCGAGGCGCGTTGGGGCGGGTCGGGATCGTGGGGACGCGGAGGGTGAGGCTGCGGGAGCAGCGGCCAGGAGCACGACGGGCATCGCGGCAGCTCCCCTTCTGCCACACCGGAGCGAACCGCGACGGAAGGCGCGAACCTCGACCGCGAAAAGATCGCTAGCGGCCCTCGAGGTCGCCCTCCGTGCTCAGGTACGCCTCGCGGAGGCCCTCCAGCACCGCCGGGTCGGGATACTCCCAGAGCTTGCGGTCGGCTGCCTCCAGCAGGCGTTCCGCGATCGCGTGCAGGGCCCACGGGTTGGCGCGTTCGAGGAAGGCGCGGTTTTCCGGGTCTAGGACGTAGGTCTCGCCGAGCTTGTCGTACATCCAGTCGGCGACCACGCCCGCCGTCGCGTCGTAGCCGAAGAGGTAGTCGACCGTCGCGGCGAGTTCGAAGGCGCCCTTGTAGCCGTGCCGGCGCATCGCCTCCAGCCACCGCGGGTTGACGACGCGGGCGCGGAAGACGCGCGCGGTCTCCTCGTGGAGGCTGCGGGTGCGCACGGCCTCGGGCTGCGTGCTGTCGCCGATGTACGCGGCGGGCGCGGTGCCGGTGAGCGCGCGCACCGTGGCGATCATGCCGCCGTGGTACTGGAAGTAGTCGTCGGAGTCGGCGATGTCGTGCTCGCGCGTGTCCACGTTTTTGGCGGCGACCGCGATCCGCCGGTACGCGGTCTCCATGTCGCCGCGCGCGGGCACGCCGTCGAGGCCGCGGCCGTAGGCGAAGCCGCCCCACTGGGCGTACACCTCGGCGAGGTCGGCGTCGTCGCGCCAGTTGCGGCTGTCGACGAGCGGGAGGAGGCCGGCACCGTACGCGCCCGGCTTGGATCCGAAGACTCGCGCGGTCGCCCGCCGCTCGTCGCCGTGCGCCGCGACGTCCTCGGCGACGTGGGCGCGGACGAAGTTTTGCGCCGGAGGCTCGTCGAGCGCTGCCACGAGCCGCACCGCGTCGTCGAGCAGCACGACCACATGGGGGAACGCGTCGCGGAAGAAGCCACTGATCCGCACCGTCACGTCGATCCGCGGGCGGCCCAACTCGGCGAGGGGGATGGCGGCGAGGCCGTTGACGCGGCGGGACGCCTCGTCCCACTGTGGACGGACGCCGAGGAGCGCGAGCACCTCGGCCACGTCGTCGCCGGCGGTACGCATCGCGCTGGTGCCCCAGACCGAAAGCCCGACCGAGCGGGGCCACTCGCCCGTGTCCGCGCGATAGCGGGCCAGCAGCGAGTCGGCCATCGCCTGTCCGGTCTCCCACGCGAGCCGGCTGGGCACCGCCTTGGGGTCGACCGAGTAGAAGTTGCGGCCGGTGGGGAGCACGTTGACCAGGCCGCGCAGGGGTGAACCACTCGGCCCGGCCGGGATGTAGCGGCCGTCGAGCGCGCGGAGCACGTTGGTCAGCTCGTCGGTGGTGCGCGCCAGCCGGGGCACGATCTCGGTCGCGGCGAACCGGAGCACGTCGGCGGCCGGGCCCTCCGGCACGGCGGCCGGGTCCCAGCCGGCGTCCTCCATCGCCGCCACGAGTGCGCGTGCGGCGGCCTCCACGCGGTCGACCTCGGCGAGCGGCGCGTCCGCGGTCAGGCCGAGCGCCTCGCGGAGCCCGGGCAGCGCCGCCACCTGGCCGCCCCACATCTGCCGCGCGCGCAGCATCGCGAGCACCAGGTTGACCCGCGACTCAGCCTCCGGCGGCACGCCGAGCACGTGCAGCCCGTCGCGGATCTGCGCGTCCTTCACCTCGCAGAGCCAGCCGTCCACGTGCAGCAGGAAGTCGTCGAACTCCGCGTCGTGCGGCCGGTCGTCCACGCCCAGGTCGTGGTCGAGGCGAGCGGCCTGGACGAGCGTCCAGATCTGCGCCCGGATCGCCGGCAGCTTGGCCGGGTCGAGCGCGGCGATGGTGGCGTGCTCGTCGAGGAGCTGCTCCAGGCGGGCGATGTCCCCGTAGGTCTCGGCGCGCGCCATCGGCGGCACGAGGTGGTCGACCAGCGTGGCGTGCGCGCGCCGCTTCGCCTGCGTGCCTTCGCCCGGGTCGTTGACGAGGAACGGGTACACCAGCGGCAGGTCGCCCAGCGCCGCGTCCGGCCCGCACGACGCCGACATGCCGACCGTCTTGCCGGGCAGCCACTCCAGGTTGCCGTGCTTTCCGATGTGGACGATCGCGTGCGCGCCGAAGGTGTCGGCGACCCACCGGTACGCGGCCAGGTAGTGGTGGCTCGGCGGCAGGTCGGGGTCGTGGTAGATGGCGATCGGGTTGGCACCGAAGCCGCGTGGCGGCTGCACCATCACCACCACGTTGCCGGCGCGCAGGGCGGCCAGCACGATGTCGCCGGCCGAGTCGACATACAGCTCGCCCGGCGGCGGCCCCCAGTGCCGCTCGATCCCCTCCCGCAGCTCGGCCGGGAGCGTCGTGTAGTACGCCGCGTAGTCGGCGGCCGGGATGCGTACCGGATTGCCCTCCAACTGCTCCTCGGTCAGCCAGTCGGGATCCTGGCCGCCCGCCGCGATGAGCGCGTGCATTAGCGCGTCGCCGTCGTCCGGCAGGTCGCCGACTGAGTACCCCCGCTCGCGCAGCGCGCCAAGCAGCCGCACCGTGCTCGCGGGCGTGTCGAGGCCGACCGCGTTGCCGATGCGCGAGTGCTTGGTGGGGTACGCCGACAGCATCAGCGCGACCCGCTTCCGCTCCGGCGGTACGTGGCGGAGCCGGGCGTGCGCGACGGCGGTGCCGGCGACCCGGGCGGCGCGCTCGGGGTCGGCCACGTACACGGTGAGGCCGTCGGGGTCGATCTCCTTGAACGAGAAGGGCACCGTGATGATGCGCCCGTCGAACTCGGGGATCGCCACCTGCGTGGCCGCGTCCAACGGGGACAGTCCGTCGTCGGTGGCGGCCCACGCCTCGCGGCTGCTGGTGAGGCAGAGCCCTTGCAGGATGGGCACGTCGAGGGCGGCGAGCGCGCCGACGTCCCACGCCTCGTCGTCGCCGCCCGCGCTCACCTCGGCGGGTCGCGTGCCGCCCGCCGCCAGCACGGTCACCACCAGCGCGTCCGCCTGCCCGAGCGTGGCCAGCAGGTCGGGATCGGGCGTGCGCAGCGACGCGCAGTAGACCGGCAGAGGGCGCCCGCCGGCCGCCGTGACCGCCGCGCACAGCGCGTCGACGAACGCGGTGTTGCCCGCCACGTGGTGCGCCCGGTAGTAGAGCACCGCGACGACCGGCCCGTCGCCCTCGGGCAGCTCGCCGGCGCCCCACACCGGCGTCGGCTCCGGCGGCGCGAAACCGTGCCCGGTCAGCAGCACCGTGTCGGAGAGGAACTGGTGCAGCTGGGCGAGGTTGCCCGGCCCGCCGTGCGCGAGGTAGGCGTGTGCCTCCGCGGCGACCCCGCTCGGCACCGTGGACAGGCGCATCAGCTCGGCGTCGGGCGCCTGCTCGCCGCCGAGCACCACCACCGGGCGGGGGCCGGCGAGCAGCGCGTCGAGCCCTTCCTCCCAGGCGCGGCGCCCGCCGAGCAGGCGGACGACCACCAGGTCAGCGCCCTCCACCAGGTCGGGAAGGTCGCCCACCGCGGTGCGCGCCGGGTTGGCCAGACGGTACGGAGCGCCGCTCGCCCGCGCGCTCAACAGGTCGGTGTCGGACGTCGACAGCAGCACGAACACGGCCACAGCCTCCCTCGGGATCCGCGTCCCGGGTCGAAGGGCGCGGCGACTGGAGTGTCTGGCTCCCGAGCGGTCGCTCGGTGACAGTGGCGGGACCGCGCCGGACTCGCACCGGCTTCCTCCGCTTGTCGCCGCGGGTTGCGGAGACCAGCGTAGCTGCCCGTAGTATCCGGCGCGTGTCCGACTCCTTACCTCGTTCCGGACCTCGTTCCGGCCCGGACGCCTGCCCCGGGGCGATCCAGGTGCACCAGGCGCTCGACGGCGGGCTGGCGCGCGTGCGCGTGCCCGGCGGCGCCCTCACCTCGGCCCGGTGGCGCGCGGTCGCGGAGGCGGCGGCCGACCTCGGTGACGGCGGCCTCGAGCTGACCTCGCGGGGCAACCTCCAGGTCCGTGGTCTGGCGGCCGGCGCGGAGCAGTCGCTCGCCGAGCGACTGTCGGTGGCCGGCCTGCTCCCGTCGGTCACCCACGATCGGGTACGGAACATCGTCGCCTCGCCGCTGAGCGGGCGCGACGGCCGGGGCGTGCTCGACGTCCGGCCGCTCGTGGCGGAGCTGGACGCCGCGCTCCGCGCCGACCCGGCCCTCGCCGACCTGCCCGGCCGCTTCCTCTTCGCCCTCGACGACGGCCGCGGCGACGTCGCAGGGCTCGGCGCCGACGTGGGGCTGCGCGGGCGCACGGTGCTGCTCGCCGGGCGGGACAGCGGCCTGCGGGTCGCGGCGGGCGAGGCCGTGGCGGCGCTGGTGGCCGCCGCGCACGCGTTCCTCGCCGAGCGGCAGAAGGAGTGGCGACTGTCCGAACTGGACGACGGTGTCAACCGGGTCGCGGCGCGGCTCGGCGCGGCCCCGCCCGGGCTGCCGGCCGCGCGCCCCGTCTCCTGGGGCCCGATCGGGGCCGTGCCCCAGGTGGACGGTCGAGTGGCGGTCGCGGCGGCCGTACCGCTCGGGCGGCTGGACCGGGCGCAGGTGGAGGTCCTCTGTGGAGCACCGACCGTCATCGTCACGCCGTGGCGCGGGGTCGTGCTGCCGGACCTGCCCGACGAGAGCTTCCTCGCCACACTCGACGAGGCCGGGCTGGCCACCGATCCCGACTCGCCGTGGGTCGGCGTGACCGCCTGCGTCGGGTCACCGGGATGCGGCCGGGCACACGCGGACGTCCGCGCCGACGCCGCCGTGCACCACAGTGGACATCCGTCGCACGGGCTGCCGGTGCACTGGGTCGGCTGCGAGCGTGCCTGTGGCAGCCCGGCCGGCGAGCACCTGCGGATGCTGGCCACAGTGGACGGATACGTGACGACGTGAGCGAGCGAACCATCAGGCAGAGCGCGCTTGGAGCCTCGTGCCCGCCGGCAGCGAAGCGAGGACGGGCATGAGCGAGTACATCAGGGACGGTGCGGAGATCTACCGGCGGTCGTTCGCGACGATCCGCGCGGAGGCCGACCTCTCCGGGCTCCCCGACGACGTGGCGCGGGTCGCGGTCCGCATGATCCACTCCTGTGGGATGGTCGACCTCGTCGCGGACCTGGCCTGGTCGGCGGGGGCGGTCGCGGCCGGGCGGGCGGCGTTGCGCGCCGGGGCGCCGATCCTCTGCGACGCCGCGATGGTGGCCGCCGGCGTGACCCGCCGCCGCCTGCCCGCCGGCAACGAGGTGGTGTGCACGCTCGGCGACCCGCGCGTGCCGGCGCTCGCCGAGCGGCTCGGCACGACCCGCAGCGCCGCCGCGCTGGAGCTGTGGCGCGACCGGCTCGACGGCGCGCTCGTCGCGGTGGGCAACGCGCCGACCGCGCTCTTCCGCCTGCTGGAGATGGTCGAGGAGGGCGCGGGGCGGCCGGCGGCGGTGCTCGGCATCCCGGTCGGCTTCATCGGCGCGGCGGAGTCCAAGCGCGCGCTCGCCGCCACCGACCTCGAACACCTGGTGGTGCACGGGCGCCGCGGCGGCAGCGCGATGACGGCGGCGGCGGTCAACGCGATCGCCAGCGAGGAGGAGTGATGGGCGCGGGGCGGCTGTACGGCGTGGGGCTCGGTCCCGGCGATCCGGAGCTGGTGACCGTCAAGGCCGCCCGGCTGGTCGAGCGGGCAGACGTGCTGGCGTACCACAGTGCCCGCCACGGCCGCAGCATCGCCCGCGCGGTCGCCGAGCCGTACCTGCGCGCGGGGCAGATCGAGGAGGCGCTGGTCTATCCGGTGACCACCGAGACGACCAACCATCCGGGCGGCTACCGGGGGGCGATCGACGAGTTCTACGCCGAGTGTGCGGCCCGCCTCGCCGCCCACCTCGACGCCGGGCGCGACGTGGTGGTGCTCTGCGAGGGCGACCCGCTCTTCTACGGCTCGTACATGCACATCCACAAGCGACTGTCGCACCGGTACGCCACCGAGGTCGTGCCCGGCGTCACCTCGGTCAGCGCCGCGTCGGCCGTGCTCGGGCGGCCGCTCGTCGAGCGCGACGAGGTGCTCACCGTGCTGCCCGGCACGCTCCCGCCGGACGAACTGGCCCGCCGCCTCGACGGGGAGGGGCCGGCGGCGATCCTCAAACTGGGCCGCACGTTCGGGGCGGTGCGCGAGGCGCTGGCGACGGCGGGGCGGCTGGACGAGGCGTGGTACGTCGAGCGGGCCACCACCGACCGCTCACGCGTCGCCCCGCTGTCTGATGTGGACCCCGCGACGGTGCCGTACTTCTCCCTCGCCGTCCTGCCCAGCCGGGTCGCCGCGCTGCCGCCACCAGCCGTTGCCGGCCGCGAGCGGGACGGCTCCGGCGAGGTGGCCGTGGTCGGCCTGGGCCCTGCCGGTCGGGAGTGGACCACGCCCGAGGCGCAGGCGGTGCTCGCCGACGCGGACGAGCTGGTGGGCTACGGGCCGTACCTCGACCGGGTCCCGCCCAACCCGCGCCAGCGCCGCCATCCCTCGGACAACACGGAGGAGGCCGCGCGGGCCGCGTACGCACTCGACCTCGCCGCGGCCGGATCCCGCGTCGCGGTCGTCTCCTCCGGCGACCCGGGCGTCTTCGCGATGGCGAGCGCGGTGCTGGAGGTGGCCGCCCAGCCCCGGTACGCCGGCGTGCCGGTCCGCGTGGTGCCCGGGCTCACCGCGGCCCAGGCGGTGGCGAGCCGCGCGGGCGCGCCGCTCGGGCACGACTACTGTGTGCTCTCCCTCTCCGACCGCCTCAAGCCGTGGGACGTCATCGCCGATCGGCTCACCGCCGCGGCCCGCGCCGACCTGGTCATCGCCATCTACAACCCCGCCTCGCGGACCCGCACCTGGCAGGTGGAGAAGGCTCGCGACCTCCTGCTCGAACACCGCGCGCCGGACACGCCGGTGGTGATCGGGCGGGACGTGGGCGGACCGGCCGAGGAGGTGCGCGTGGTGCGCCTCGCCGACCTCGACCCGTCCGGCGTCGACATGCGGTGCCTGCTGATCGTCGGCTCCTCCACCACGCGGCAGGGGAGCGGCGGAGCGGTGTTCACGCCGCGCCGGTACCCCTGAGCCATTCGACGGCCTCCTCCACGGTGGAGACCCGGGCCACGCCCTCGGCGAGCGCCGGCCGGTCGACCATCACGACCGGGATGCCCCGCCGCCGGGCCGCGACGAGCTTGGCGGCGGTCATGGTGCCGCCACTGTCCTTTGTGACCAGTACGTCGATCGCGTGCTCCCGCATCAGCTCCGCCTCACCCTCCACCGTGTACGGTCCCCGGTCGAGCAGCAGGTGATGCCGGGCCGGCAGCGGGGGAGCGGGCGGGTCGACGGTACGTACCAGGAAGAGGAGCGGAAGCCCGGCGAAGGCGGCGAGGCTCTGCCGGCCGGTGGTGAGCATGGCGCGCGAGCCGAGCCCCGGGAGCGCGGCGGCGGCCGCCTCGACGCTCGGTACGCGCCGCCAGTCGTCGCCCGGCTCGGCGACCCAGCCGGGGCGGTGCAGGGCGAGCAGCGGCACGCCGGTGGCCCGCGTGGCGGCGACGGCCGAGGCGCTGATCCGGCTCGCGAACGGGTGCGTCGCGTCGACCACCGCCCCCACACGCTCGCGCACCAGCCAGGCGGCCAGCCCGTCCGGCCCGCCGAAGCCGCCGACCCGCACGCCGCCCTCGGGCAGGCGCGGGTCGCGTACCCGGCCGGCGAGCGACGTGACCACCTGCCAGCCGGCCGCGCGCGCCGCCAGGGCACGGGCCTCGCCGGTGCCACCGAGGATGAGCAGCCTTCGCACGGGTCCAGTCTGGCCGTCGACCCCGGAACGCCGCGCGCGGGAGGGTGGGGCATGCTGTGGCGGTGACTCTCCGCTACGGCTGGACCACCGGCGCCTGCGCGACCGCGGCCACGACGGCCGCCTACACGGCGCTGCTCACCGGTGCCTTTCCCGACCCGGTCGAGGTCGTACTGCCGAAGGGGCAACGCCCCACGTTCGCGCTCGCGGTCGAGGAGCTGAGCGGAGAGTCAGTCACCGCAGGCGTCGTGAAGGACGCGGGCGACGACCCGGACGTCACGCACGGTGCGCTCATCCGCGCGACGGTCACGGCCGCCCGGCCGGGCAGCGGCGTGCTCTTCCGGGCCGGGCGGGGCGTCGGCACGGTCACCAAGCCCGGCCTCCCGCTCGCGGTCGGCGAGCCGGCGATCAACCCGGTGCCGCGCCGCATGATGCGCGAGGCGGTCGCGGACGTCGCCGCCCGCCACGGCGGCACCGGCGACGCGCTCGTGGAGATCTCCGTCGACGGCGGCGAGGAGCTGGCCCAGCGCACCTGGAACCCGCGGCTCGGCATCGTGGGCGGGCTCTCCATCCTGGGTACGACCGGTGTGGTGGTGCCGTACTCCTGCTCCGCCTGGATCGACAGCATCCGCCGCGGCATCGACGTGGCCCGCGCGGCCGGCCGGCGGCACGTGGCGGGGTGCACGGGCAGCACGTCCGAGCGGGTCGCCGCCGAGCTTCACGACCTGCCCGAGGACGCGCTGCTCGACATGGGCGACTTCGCCGGCGCGGTGCTCAAGTACCTGCGCCGCCATCCGGTGCCCCGCCTCACCATCGCCGGCGGCATCGGCAAACTGTCCAAACTGGCCGAGGGGCACCTTGACCTCCACTCTGGACGTTCCCAGGTGGACCTTGCGGCGATGGCCGAGACCGTGCGCGCGGCGGGCGGCGACGGCGAGCTGGTGGCCCGCGTCGCCGCCGCCAACACCGCGCTCGAGGCGCTCGGCCACTGCCAGGCCGCGGGGCTGCCGCTCGGCGACCTGATCGCGGAGAAGGCCCGGCGGACCGCCGTCGCGGTGCTCCGCGAGGCGCCCGTCACGGTCGACGTGGTGGTGATCGACCGCGCCGGTACGGTGGTCGGCCGCGCCTAGCGCGGTGACCGCCGACCTTCGCCGCGCCGGGTGACCACCGACTTTTTCGCCGGGCCGGGTGACCGGCGGCCGAAGGTCGCCGGCTGCCCGGTGAACGCCGGCTAGCTGCGGGGACAGAGGCAGAACGGATGCCCGGCGGGGTCGACGAGCACGCGCCACCGGTCACCGCCCGGCTGGAACTCCGGCTTGGTCGCGCCGGCCGAGAGGCATAGCTCCTCCGCCTTGTCGAGGTCGTCCACTCCGAAGTCGAAGTGGAACTGCTTGGTGCCGCCCGGGTTGGGCCACGCCGGCGCCTGGTAGCCCTCGACGCGCCCGAACCCGATCGACGTGGTGCCGTCGCTGACCATGGCGTACTCGGCCTCGCTGTGGGTCACCTCCCAGCCCAGCACCTGGTGGTAGAACTCCGCGAGCGCGGCCGGGTCGGGGCTGTCGAGGTTGACCATGATGAGGCTGGCGATTCCTGTCATGCCCCCACCCTCGCTGGTGGTGACTGACACCTCGTGTCAGGTTATTCGCACGCGATCCCGTCGCCGTCGCGGTCGAGGTCATAGATGTCGTCGCCGATCACTCTGACCGGCCCGCTGACGTACGCCGGGCCGTTGCCGCCCCCGCCCGCGCAGTCGACGTCGCTGGCGATCGGCACGCAGCCGCTGTAGTTGGGGTCGCACTGGCGGGTCGGCTTCTTCGTGCCGACCACCGTGACCTCGGTGACCGGCTGCTTGGTGACCGCCTCCCGGAGCAGCTTGCGGCCGGTTTCCTTCCCGTCGGTGTACGTCACCTCGTAGGTCAGCGTCTTCACTCCCGTGACCCCCTTGGTCCGCACCTTGCGCGTGCCCTCGGCGAGGGAGGAGTCCTTGACGGTGCTCCGCTTGAAGGCGATCTTCTGCGTCACCGTCACCTCCTTGACCTCCAGCACGGGCGAGGGCGTCGCCGCCGGCGAGGGCTGGGCGACGGTGGTGGGCTCCTCGCTCGGCGTCTCCTCGGTGGTCACGACCTCCGCTGCTGTGTTCTCCGACTCGAGGGCGCGCTCTGTTCGGGACGGCTCGGCGGAGGCGCATGCCACCAGTAAGCCGGCGGCACAGGCGATGGCGGCGGCCCGGAGCAGTACCTTTCGTACCCTCATGTGTGTCCCCCTGGTTTGTGAGGGCACGTACGGTACATCCGGTCGTGGCGAGATCACCGTCGGTCGTTGATGCGGTCCACGCGACCCGACCGGAACCGTCCGCCGCGACACCGCCCACCCTCTGTGGACACTCGGCCGTCGGCAGTGGACAGACGACCGCCCCGCCCTCCGCCGATCAAGGAGGCGGCCTCGCCACTCCGGCCACGCATAGGCTGAACCGGTGGACCGCGACCGCGCGGCCCGGGTTCTGCCATGCTGACGTCGTGGCTGAGCACGATCGGAGTGATGAGGTCCAGCGCCTCCTCGACGACCTGTGCGTCAACCTCGGGTTCTGCCTGCCGCGCGAGGAGCAGCGCCGGTTGCGGGTCTCACCGCCTCCCGACGCGGAGAGCTTCACCGTCGCGGTGTTCGAGGCCGAAGGGCTGGACCCCCGCCAAGACAAGCGGCTCTACCGAGACGTGCGGGACACGATTGATCAGCACATGCGCCGGTGGCCCGAGACGAACGCGAACTGATCACCTGACGGACCGGTGCCCGGGGCTGCGGCCCGCCAACGGGGTAACCGCTTCGGGTGTTTCGTGTCTACGGCCAACTCGCGCGGAGCGGGGCTGGGCGCATCGGTGCGCCCAGCTCGAAAGCCTCTCCGACACGGCGCCCGCCCGCCACCGCAAGCCGGGTCTGGGATGGGGTGTGGGAGGTGTGTGCGGCTGCCCGCCGCCCGTGCTGCGCGCGAACATGGCCTGCCGGGTCCCGGCGACTCTCCGTGTCGCCGAGCCCGCATGGAATCGCGATCGAGACGACTTATGGCGCCACCGGCGCGACAACTCTGCCCGCGAACCGGTCGCGCAGCGAGCCGCGCGCTGGCCGCGCGCGCGATGTGCCGGGGCGGGCGTGACGTGGGCGGTCAGCGGGTGCGGGCGGCCGAGTACAGGTGGCTGTCCGGGAAGTCGGCGGCGGTCAGCGTGCGGCCGACCACGACGACCGCGGTGCGGCGTACGTCGGCTTCGGCCACCTGGGCGGCGATGGTGGCGAGCGACCCGCGCAGGATGACCTCGTCGGGGCGGGAGGCGTACGCGACCACGGCGGCCGGGCAGTCGGCGCCGTAGAAGGGGGTGAGGGCGGCCACGATGTCGTCGATGCGGTGTACGGCCAGGTGGAGCACGAGCGTCGCGTGGCTGGCGGCGAGCGTGGCCAGGTCTTCGCTGGCCGGCATGGGGGTGGCCTGGCCGGACACGCGGGTGAGGACCACGGTCTGGCCCACGCCGGGCACGGTGAGTTCGCGGCCGAGGGAGGCGGCGGCCGCGGCGAAGGCGGGTACGCCGGGGGTGACGTCGTAGGGGATGCCGGCCGCGTCGAGGCGGCGCATCTGCTCGGCCATCGCGCTGAAGATCGAGGGGTCGCCGGAGTGGAGGCGGGCCACGTCGTGGCCGGCGGCGTGGGCGGTGGCCATCTCGGCGACGATCTCGTCGAGCGTGAGGTTGGCGGTGTCCACCTTGCGGGCGCCGGGCGGGCAGGCGTCGAGGAGGGCGGCGGGCACGAGGCTGCCGGCGTAGAGGCAGACCGGGCTCGCCGCGATCAGGTCACGGCCGCGGACGGTGATCAGGTCGGCCGCGCCCGGGCCGGCGCCGATGAAGTGGACCGTCACCGGGCGGGCTCCTCGGTGCGGACCGCCGCCCACTGGACCACGGGCAGCGCGGGGCGCCAGGCGGTGAAGCCGCCGACCGGGCCGGCCCGGCTCACCTCGATCCTCGTGAGGTCGCCGCCCATCTTGGCGTGCCACGCCGCCAGGATCGCCTCCGACTCCAGGGTCACCGCGTTGGCGACCAGGCGGCCGCCGGGCGCCAGGGCGGACCAGCACGCCTCGACCATGCCGGGCTCGGTGAGGCCGCCGCCGACGAAGACCGCGTCGGGGCGGGGGAGCGCGTCCAGCGCCGCGGGGGCTCGGCCCTCCACAATCGACAGTCCGGGTACGCCGAGGGCCGCCGCGTTGGTGCGGACGCGCGCGGCGCGGGACGGGTCGGCCTCGACCGCCACCGCGCGGCAGGAGGGGTGCGCGCGCATCCACTCGATCGCGATGCTGCCCGCTCCCGCGCCCACGTCCCACAGCAACTGGCCGGGGACGGGGGCGAGGCGGGCGAGGGAGATCGCGCGTACCTCGCGCTTGGTGAGCTGTCCATCGTGTACGTACGCGTCGTCGGGCAGGCCAGGCTGGGCGGGCAGCACGGCCGACCCCACGCACTCGACGGCGACGATCGTGAGCGGGTCGCCCGGCGGCCAGCCGGACGCGGCGGTGCCCCGGACCACGCGCTCCCGTGGGCCGCCCAGCTGTTCGAGGACGGTCAAGCCACTCGCCTCGTACCCACGGCTGGAAAGCAGGCCCGCGACGGTGGCGGCGCCCGCCCCCAGGACGAGCAGGCGGCGGCCCGGGGTGATCCTGGGGTGCAGCAGCTCGGGCGGGCGGCCGACCAGGCCGACGACCTCGACCTCCTCCATGGCCCAGCCGAGGCGGGCGCAGGCGAGCGAGATCGACGAGGCGGCCGGGAGCACGGTGACCCGCTCGGGGCCGAGGGCGCGCAGGATGGCGGCGCCGATGCCGTGGTGCATCGGGTCGCCGCTGGCCAGCACGCACGCCCGCCGACCCCGCTGCGCGCCGAGGAGGCCGGGGAGCGCGGGCATCAGCGGCGAGGGCCACGGGAGGCGTTCGCCGCCGGCGTGGTCGGGCACGAGCGCGAGCTGGCGGCGGCTGCCCAGCAGCACCTCCGCGGAGAGCACCGCGGCCTGGGCGGTCTCGGACAGGCCGGCCCAGCCGTCCGCGCCGATGCCGACCACGACGACCTCAGACATTGCCGAGCGTCCGGGTCACGGTGATCTCGATCACCACGCGCCTGGGGTTGGCGCGGGGGACGCGGTAGCGCGCGGCGTAGCGGCGTTCGGCGTCGGCGACCGAGGCCGGGTCGTCGCGGACCACCGCCCGCCCCTCCAGCGTCGACCACCGGCGGCCGTCGACCTGGCAGACGGCGACCCGTCCGGTGGCGGCGGCGTTGCGGGCCTTGCGCGAGTCGCCCGAGGTGATGATCCGGGCGATGCCGGCCTCCGGGTCGAGCGTCACGCCGGCCGGGGTCACGTGTGGCGAGCCGTCCGGGCGCAGCGTGGTCACCGTGCACAGGTGCCGCTCGCGCCAGAATTCCCGGAAAGCCTCGCCGCCCAACATCAGGAGGACACTAGCTCAGGGGGCTGTCCCGCCGGTCAGGCCGGCCCGGGCGCTAGCCCAGCCGGAAGTCGACGACTCGTACGGGCGACGGGGCCGAGCCGCTGGAGCGCCGCTGGTAGAGGACGGAGAGCACGCCCTCGATCCGCTGCTGGACGAAGTTTCAGACGCACTGGGTGAAGCGCCCCGGCACGTAGCTGATGATCACGTGCCGCGTACTGGTGGCCGGCGTGCGTGATGATGCCGCTCTGCTCGATCAGTCTCGCAGCACCTTGGAGAGTTGGTCGCGGAACCGCCGCTCCGGCTCGGTGACCAGGTCGCCGCCGATGCCCAGCATCCCGCCGGAGGGGGCCGCGGTCACCACCTGCTCGGCGATGCCGACCAGCCAGTGCGCGTACGCCCCGGCCTCGCCCGCGTCGACCTTGGCGCGCAGCAGGGCGGAAGCCTGCCCGGCCTGGTCGAGCACGTCGGCGATGTAGGCGGCCGGGTCTTCCGGGCTGATGAGCGGCAGCTCCTCGCCGGTCTCCGGGTCGCCGGCTCGCGTCACGACCTCCCGCGACACCGCGGCGACGAGCTGGCTCGCGCCCTCCCGGCCGGCGGCGACCGCCTCCAGCCCGGCCGCGCTCTCGGCCAGCGTGCGGCGCGTGCCGTCGGACTCGGCCGCGCTGGCGGCGGTGAGCACCGCGAGCGGGAGGCCGGTGAGCAGGCCCCACTCCTCGTCGGAGAAGCCGAGCGTCGAGTAAACCGGTTGTTCCGTCACGAGAGCAGCCTTTCTGCGGGTCTCGGCACAGGTTAGAGTCAGCCCGCCTCCGCCACCAGCAACCCCTGGTCGCGGACGACTGGCACGGACAGCGTCTTGTACCCGACGTCGTCGAACAGAACCGTCATCCTGTCCGACTCGTACGCCAGCACCATGCCAACGCCCCACTCGGCGTGTCGCACCGTGCTGTGCAACGGGAACGGGCCGCGCTCGGCCCGGACCGGCCGGCTCTGCCCGGCCGCGCAGTTGTCGCAGTGGCCGCAGGGGCGTGCCATGTGCTCGCCGAAGTACGCGAGCAGCACCTGCCCGCGGCACGACCCGCTCTCCGCGAACGCGCGCATCATGTCGGTGCGCGACCGCTGCACCGCCTGCTGCCGCTCCGCCTCGGCCAGGGCGGCCCGGGCGGCGGCCACCGGCTCGGGGGCGAGGCGGGGCGCGGTCAGCTTCTGCCCCGCGGTGGTGGCGGCGCCGACCTGCTCCAGCAGCCCGGTTAGCTGCCCCAGCTTGCGGGCGCCGAGGCCGGTGCGCTCGCGCAGCGCGGTGCGGGTCAGCGGGCCGGTACGCAGCACCGCCGCCAGGTCGCGCAGCTCGGTCTCGTTCGGCGCCCCGCCGGTGAAGAAGCGTTGGAGTCCCACGTCTTCGGCCCGCCACAGCAGCAGCGCCCGCGCCGGCGCGCCGTCCCGCCCCGCGCGGCCGATCTCCTGCTGGTAGCTGTCCGGCGAGTCGGGCAGCGCCATGTGCGCGACCCACCGGATGTCCGGCTTGTCGATGCCCATCCCGAAGGCCGAGGTCGCCACCATCACCGGTACGTCGCCGGCGAGGAAGTCCCGGTGCCGCCGCTCGCGCACGCCGGCCGCCATCCCGCCGTGGTACGCCTCCGCGGCGAACCCGGCCGCCGACAGCCGCTCGCCCAGCTCCTCGGCCGCGCGGCGGGTCGGCACGTACACGATGCCGGGGCGCTCGTCCTCCTGGAGCAGCGCGACCAGGCGGCGCCAGCGGTACTCCTCGTCGGGGCAGTGCGCCACCTCGAGGAAGAGGTTTGCGCGGTCGAGCCCGGAGACCACGACGAGCGGGTCGCGCAGCCGGAGGCGGTCGACGATGTCGTCGCGTACCGGCGGCGAGGCGGTGGCGGTCAGCGCGACCACCGGCGGGCGGCCGAGCCCTTCGACGAGGTGGCCGAGCGCCAGGTAGTCGGGGCGGAAGTCGTAGCCCCACGCGGAGATGCAGTGCGCCTCGTCGACCGCGACCAGGGCCGGGCGGAGGGCCTTCACCTCGGCGAGCCGCTCCGGCTGGGCGAGCTGCTCGGGCGTGATGAAGAGGAAGCGGGCCAGCCCCTTGCGCACCGCCTCCAGGGCGGCGGAGCGCTGGGCGGGCGTCTCCGCCGAGCTGACCCGCACGGCGGTCACGCCGGCGCGGTCGTTGAGGGCGTTGATCTGGTCCTGCTGGAGGGCGAGCAGGGGCGAGATCACGACGGTCGGCCCGGACAGCATCATGGCCGGTACCTGGTAGACGGCGGACTTGCCGCCGCCGGTGGGGAGCACGACCAGCGCGTCCCGGCCGCGCAGCACCGCGCGCATGGGGGCGAGCTGGCCCGGGCGCAGGCGGCGCCAGCCGAAGTGGGTGCGGGCGGCCCGGCGCAGCCGCCGGGAGAGCGGAAGGGGAAGTCTCATGGCGCCGCCATCGTGCCCCGCGCGCTCCGCCCGCAAACAGGCCGGCCTATGCCGCGTCCTCCGGACGGACCGGACCCTCGCCCGGCTGCGCCTCCGGGCAGCGCAGCCGCAGGTGCTGGCGGCCGAAGGGCTTGTCGATCAGCCAGCAGTGGTGTGGCTCGTCGGTGCCCGGATGCGCGTAGCCGTCAAAGAAACGGCAGGTCACGCACATCTTGGTGACCGGGATCTGGCCCTCCTGCTGCATCCGGCGGATATGGCCGGAGACCACGCCGAGCAGCTGGTGGTGCCCCTCCTGGTCGAGGTTGTGCAACTCGGCGAGCAGGTCGGCGGCCCAGTTGAGCAGCTCGGGCGACTGGGCGCGGCCCGCCTCGGTCAACGAGATCCGCACCGCGTGCGGCGCGTACGAGGGAGACGGGTCGACGCTCACCAGCCCTTCGCGGGCCAGCGTGGCGATCGCCGACATCGTCGCGTGTGTCGTCATGTTGAGGTCGGCCGAGAGGTCGGAGAGCGGGTAGACCTCGCTGCGGCGGCTCAGCAGCAGCAACACTTGCTGCTGCGCGATGGTGCGCTCAAACTCGGCCGGGCGCTCGGTGGCCTGGACGGCGACCGCGACGCGGGTCAGGCCCGTGGCGAGCTGGCGGGTAGAGGTTTCCAGGTCCACGCCTATCTATCCCTGGTTGGTGACGATTCGGGGGGAGGGGGAGGTAACACCGTTCGTACCGGCCGCCACGTTACTCCAGCGGTACGTGGTGAGACAGTCACAGACGCGCGGCGGTTTCCTGACCGGGCGCTACTGTCCACCGTCGCTGAACAGCGCGTGTGCGCTCACTTGCGGCTGCCGAACATGGACCGGATCGCGGCCAGCAGCAGGAGCCCGCCGAGGATCGCCCCGACGACGCGGACGGCCGGGATGTCGAACCAGCTCCGGTCCTCGGCGGCGAGGGTGGCGGCCGAGAGCAAGACGTCCATCCGCGCACTCTTTCATGTCGAGGCAAGAAATCGCGGCCTGGCGCCCCCCGTTCGTGGTCATACCGGTACAAACGCCTGCCCGTCTAGTGAGACTTAATAGAAAGGTTTATTGACTATTTCCGGGAACCGGTGTGACCATGGCATCTACCCGCCGCCCTGGCGGGATCTGTCCACTTTGGAGTACGGGGGTCACATGTCGGAGACCAGCCGGGACCTGATCCGCCTGGCCGGCGCGGTGTTGCAGCCAGGTTTCGAGGGGACGCTCCCTCCACCCTGGGTGCGCCGCTGGCTCGGTGAGGGACTGGGGGGCGTGGCCCTCTTCGGCCGCAACATCGCCAGCCCCGCCCAGGTCGCCGAACTGACCGCCGCGCTGCGCGCCGAACGACCCGACGTGATCGTCGCGGTCGACGAGGAGGCCGGCGACGTCACCCGCTTCGAGACCTGGCAGGGCAGCTCGCGCCCGGGCAACCTCGCGCTTGGCGCGGTCGACGACGTGGCGGTGACCGAGGCCGTCGCCCGCGACCTGGGCCACGACCTGGCCGCCGCGGGCATCACGCTGGACTACGCGCCGGACGCGGACGTCAACAACAATCCGGACAACCCGGTCATCGGCGTGCGGGCCTTCGGCGCCGACCCGGCCCTGGTCGCCCGGCACACGGCCGCCTGGATCACCGGCCTCCAGTCGGCCGGCGTCGCCGCCTGCGCCAAGCACTTCCCCGGGCACGGCGACACCAGCGTCGACTCGCATGTGGACGTGCCCCGGATCGGGTCGTCCCGGTCCGAGCTGGACGAGCGGGAGCTGCCGCCGTTTCGGGCCGCGATCGCCGCGGGCGTACAGGCGGTCATGACCGGCCACCTGCTCGTACCCGCCGTCGACCCGGACCGGCCGGCGACCCTGAGCCGGCGCGTGCTCACCGACCTGCTCCGCGACGAGATGGGCTTCGCCGGCACCGTCATCACCGACGGCATCGAGATGAAGGCGCTCACCACGCGGTACGGGCTGGAGGGCGCCGCCGTGCTCGCCCTCGCCGCCGGCGTCGACGCGATCTGCGTGGGCGGCGACCACGCCGACGAGGCCACCGCCACGCGGCTGCGGGACGCGATCGTGGCCGCGGTCGCCGCCGGCGAGCTGCCCGAGGAGCGGCTGGCCGAGGCGGCGAAGCGGGTCGAGCAGCTGGCAGCCTGGACCGCGCAGGCCCGGGCCGCCGCGGTGCCCGCCCGGCCGGACGGTACCCCGGTCGGCCTCGCCGCCGCCCGCCGCGCCGTACGGGTCTCCGGTGCCACCTCCGCCCTGCCGCTGGCCGCGCCGCCGCACGTGGTGGAGTTCGAGCCGCCGCGCAACTTCGCGATCGGCGCCGAGACGCCGTGGGGCGTCGCCGTACCGCTGGCGGCCCTGCTGCCCGGCACGACCGGCGCGCGGCTCTCCGCCGAGGAGGCCGGCACCGACTTCCTCGCCGCCGCCAGCGGGCGCCCGCTGGTGATCGTCGTCCGCGACGTCCACCGGTACGACTGGATGGCGCGCGCCGTCGCCATCGCGCTCGCCGCCCGCCCGGACACGGTCGTGGTGGAGATGGGCGTACCCGTCTCGGTGGTGGGCGCGACCCACGTGGCCACGTACGGCGCCACGCGCGCCAACGGCGAGGCCGCGGCGGAGGTTCTGGCCGGGCGCTGAGGGCCGGCGGGGAAACACTGTCCACAGCGGAGGGTGCCCCCACGGATACGCGTAGTGGCGCTATCGTCCTTGCGTGGCCTCCCACTGGCAGCGCGCGCCGATGGTGCCGTCGTGGATCCGTTGGCTGCCATGCTCGTTCGCCTACCTCACGGTCGTCCCCGATCCGCATCGCTTCCCGCGCGAGGCGTGGTCGATGCTGCCGTGGGACAAGGCGGTCTGGTGCGACCCGGGCTCGGTCGACGACTGGATCGCCCAGGCCCAGCGCCACCATCCGCGCCGCGAGGCCCTGCACGCCGAGCTGCACGCCCGCGAGCACTACGACCGGGTCGTGCGCGTGCGGGCCGCGCGGGTGGAGCTGTTCGGCGAGATGTGCCGCCGCCGCGGGCTGCCGGTGCCGCACACGCTGGAGGAGCTGCTGGCCTGCCTGGTCGGGTTCGGACTGTTCGAGGTGGACGGTGAGTGGCTGGCGCCCCGCCTCGAGCAAAACCCGATCGACGTGCTGCCGCTGCTCGGTGCCGAGATCCTGACCGAGGAGCGGGCCCAGCAGGACGACCGCACCATCCTCGTCGCCATCGCCGTGCGTGAGCTGGCCGAGCGGAGCCGCCGGCGGTGGCGGCGCCGGCAGGTCACCACCGAGCTGCGTGTGCTGGCGGAGGCGATGCGCATGTCCGAGCCGGAGGTGCGGCGGGCACTGACCCAGCTCGGCGAGCTGGCCGGCCTCGACGTCGAGCCGCCGGCGGCGGTGGCGACTGGCCGGGTGCGCATAACGGTGTCGTGGCCCGCGTTCGCCCGCCGCTTCCCCTTCGCCGACCTGCCCGCGCCAGAGCACGCGGTCTGAGGGGCGCGGTGCCGCCGCCAGGGTTTCTCACCATCAACACGTACCCTTGGCGCCGTGACGAAGCGACTGACCGCCCGAGTGGCGATCGGCTTGGCCCTCGCCGCCGCCGTGCTGACCGGATGCAGCTCCGAAGGGGCTGACACCAACTGTGGACTCGACCAGTGCACAGTGACCTTCGACCGAGGTGTCGAGGCACAAGCCAGCGTGCTGGGCATCGACGCCAAGCTCATCGGAGCCGAGGGTGACCAGGTGACCGTCGAGGTGGCCGGCGAGCAGCTCACGCTGACCGTCGGGCAGCAGGGCACGGAGGTCGGCGGCTTCAACGTGACCGTGGAGAGCGTCACCGACAGCAACGTCGTCGTCAAGATCGCCCACTAGCGCCTCTCTCCTCGTCCGGCTCGGCTCCCGAGGAGGAGAGGAAACAGGCCATTGGGTGGGTTGCTCCCTGTTTGATCGGGCATCGTGACGGTCGGGCCCGATGCGAAGGGGAGGCGGCGTGAACTCTGCGCTCTGGACGATCACGGCGACCCTCGGCGCCGCGGTGGTCGCCCTCGCGGTGGTGGAGGTCGCCCACCGGATCGTCCGGCGGCTCGGGCATCGTTCGCTCCTCCTGCGCGAGCTCGCCGACCACGCCTACCGGCCGTTCCAGGTGGCGATCACCTCCCTCGCCGTCGAGGCGGCCGTGCGCGCCACCGGGGGCGACTTCGCCGGCCGTGACCACGTGCTGCACCTGCTGGTGCTCGTGGTGATCACCGCCTTCGCCTGGCTGCTCGGCTCGCTGGCGCTGGCGTTCGAGGACGTGGCGCTCACCCGGTTCCGCACCGACGTGCCGGACAACCTGCGCGCCCGCAAGCTCCAGACACAGGTGCAGGTGCTCCGCCGGGTGACGGTCGCGGCGGTCGTCGTGGTCACGGTCGGCGTGATGCTGATGACCTTCCCCAACGTGCGGACCATCGGCGCCAGCCTGCTCGCCTCGGCCGGCATCATCGGCGTCGTGGCCGCGCTCGCCGCGCAGAGCACGCTCAGCAACATCTTCGCCGGGCTCCAGCTCACGTTCAGCGACGCGCTCCGCATCGACGACGTGGTGGTGGTCGAGGAGGAGTGGGGCCGGATCGAGGCGCTCACGCTCACCCACGTCGTCGTACAGATCTGGGACGACCGGCGACTGATCATGCCGAGCACGTACTTCACCACTCGCCCGTTCGAGAACTGGACCCGTACCGGCTCGGCGGTCCTCGGCACCGCGGAGTTCGACCTGGACTGGTCGGTGCCGGTACAGGACATGCGCGAGGAACTGCGCGTGCTGCTGGAGGGGAGCCAGCTCTGGGACGGGCGGGTCTGCGTGCTCCAGGTGACCGACGCGGTGGGCGGCATGATCCGGGTACGGGCCCTGGTGAGCGCGAACGACGCCCCGACCCTGTGGGACCTGCGCTGCCTCGTTCGCGAGCACTTCGTCGCGTGGGTACGGGACCGCCAGCCCACCTCGCTGCCCCGGATACGTACCGAGGTCGGCGATGGGGGATCCAACCGCCTCGCCTGGCAGTGGGTCCGCCCCACCGGCCCGCACGAGGTCCGCCCGGCGGCCCCGGCCGCCCCCACGCAACCGGACGACGATGCCCGGGTCTTCGGCGGCAGTCCCGAGGGCGACGCCCGCGCGGCCGACTTCGAGGGCCCGCCCGATTTGCCCGAGCCGGGCGAGGAGCGGCCCTGAGCTGGGCGGCGCCGACACGAAGATTTCGTCGTATGGGTCCGGGGGATTGGCACCCTCATAAGCTGGGCATAGTCCCTGACAGAGGGTTAAGGAGGACGCCATGGCCGATGTTCTCGAACGCGGTCCGGCCCGCCCGTTGGCTGAGCACTCCACCGCCGAGCTGGTGCAACGCGCCAGCGAACAGATCTCGCTGCTGGTCCGCGACGAGCTGGCGCTCGCCAAGGCCGAGCTGACCGAGAAGGGCAAGCATGCCGGCGTCGGCATCGGCCTCTTCGGTGGCGCGGGCGCGTTCGCCATGTACGGCGTCGGCGTGCTGATCGCCACCGGCATCCTCCTGCTGGCGCTGGTGATGCCGGCGTGGCTCGCCGCACTCATCGTGACCGTCGTGTTGTTCCTCTGTGCCGGGATAATGGCGCTCGCCGGAAAGCGGCAGGTCAGCCGGGCGGTGCCGCCCGTGCCCGAGGGGGCCGCTTCCGGCCTGAAGGCCGACGTCGACACGGTCAGGGGGGCCGTGCGGGAGGCGCGGGCCAACGGCCGTGGCGAGGGGGCGTGATGGTGCCGACGAACGGTGAGGTCTCCGCCAACGGCAGGGTGGACACCGAGGCGCTGCGGGCGGAGATCCGGCAGACGCGGGCCGAGCTGGGAGAGACGGTCCAGGCCCTGGCGGCCAAGGCCGACGTCAAAGCGCGGGTACGCCGCTCGGCCGCGCAGACCGTCGAGCGGGCGCGGGAGAACCGGGCGCAGTTGGCGGCGGCCGCGACCGCGGTGACCGGCGCGCTCGCGGCGATCGTGGTGCTGCTGGTGATGCGAAAGCGCGCGCGGTGAGCGTGCGCCGTGAGGTGAGGGAGAGGCGCGACAGGTGGCCAAGGGCGTGAGCAAGGTGGCGTACAAGCCGGTGGGCATGGTGCTGGGCCTCGGCGCCGGCATCCTGGCGGGCGCGATCTTCAAGCAGGTCTGGAAGCTCGCTTCCGGTGACGCGGATGCCCCGGACGCCATCGACGAGGAGCGTGGCTGGGGCGAGATCCTCGCCGCCGCGGCACTACAGGGCGCCATATTCGCCGTGGTCAGGGCCGCTGTGGACCGTGGCGGGGCGACCGGAGTGCGTCGTCTGACGGGCCGTTGGCCGGTCTGAAACGTACTCGCATTTCCCCTTGTTAACGGCGGATCAGGTCACATGTCGGAGAATTTCCTCCGGTAGACTGTGCGAAGTTTTTGTGTACGTGGTTTGCTGTTCCACGCTGTTCTAGAGATGGCGTGGTTGGGAAGACTCCTTCACCGGAGGCCGCCTCGGCGCCGCTGCTCGAAAACGGCCAACCGGCCGCCGCACGGTGTGCTCGGCCGCCAGTTTCAGAAGGAGATACAGCATGGCGCAGGGAACCGTGAAGTGGTTCAACGCAGACAAGGGCTTCGGCTTCATCACCGTTGACGGCGGGGGTTCCGACGTCTTCGTCCACTTCTCGGCGATCCAGACCAGCGGTTACCGGACGCTGGAGGAAAACCAGCGGGTGGAGTTCGAGATCGCCCAGGGCCAGAAGGGCCCGCAGGCCGAGCAGGTCCGCCCCATCTGATCGGATCCTCAACGCACCGAGCCCTCGCGACCGCCAGGTCGCGGGGGCTCGGTGCTACCCCCTGCCCCTTGGAAGGGAATCAGCGGCCCTCGGTCGGGTGACCCCCGGTCGGGCCGGGGCCCTCGCCCGTCTGGCCGCGGCCGCGGGTGCGCAGCCCCATGACGACCAGGATCAGGCCGACCAAGACCGCGAGCACTCCCAACACGACCCAGAGGGGTTCGTCGGTCATCACGCTGCCGGTAAGGACTCCCAGCCCTTGCAGCGTCCAGACGGCGCCCGCCACGACGGCGAGCATCCCCAGCGCGAGCGGTAACCACGCCTTCACGGACTTTGCCTCCCTTACCAGCGGTCGTGGATCAGGGGGCGGATGAGTTCGTCGTACACCGCGGCGACGCCGGCGTGCGCCTCAGAGGTCAAGGGTGCCAGGTCGGCCGCGGCCGCGTTCGCCCGGGCCTGCTCCGGGCTGCGCGCCCCCGGGATCACCACCGTCACGCCGGGCAGGTCGGCGATCCACCGCAGCGCCCACCGCGCCATCGCGACGTCCGGCGGCACCAGCGGCCTCAGGCGGCGGACCGCCTCCAGACCCACCTCGTACGGCACGCCGGAGAAGGTCTCGCCCACGTCGAACGACTCGCCGTGCCGGTTGTACGTGCGGTGGTCGTCGGCGCCGAAGGTGGTGTGCTCGTCGTACCGCCCGGAGAGCAGGCCGCTGGCGAGCGGCACGCGGGCGATGATGCCCACGCCGGCGGCGGCCGCGGCGGGGAGCACCGCCTCGAGCGGGCGCTGGCGGAACACGTTGAGGATGATCTGGACCGAGGCCACACCGGGGCGGGCGATCGCCTCCAGTGCCTCGTCGACCCGCTCGACGCTCACGCCGTACGCCGCGATCCGCTTCTCCTGCACCAGCGTGTCCAGCGCGTCGTAGACCGCCTCGCTCGCGTACACCGGTGTGGGCGGGCAGTGCAGCTGCACCAGGTCGAGCGTGTCGACGCCGAGATTGGCGCGGGAGCGGTCGTTCCACGCGCGGAAGTTGTCGAGGTTGTACACCGAGGGCTCCTGCGGCACGCGCCGGCCCATCTTGGTCGCCACGACCAGCTCCGCACCGGCCGCCCGCTCCCGGAGGAACCGCCCGATGATCTGCTCGCTGCGGCCGTCGCCGTAGACATCGGCGGTGTCCAGGAACGTCACGCCAGCGTCGACCGCGGCGGCCAGCGTCGCGAACGCCGCCTCCTCGCTCACCTCGCCCCAGTCCGCGCCGAGCTGCCAGGCACCGAGTCCGATCACTCCCGCGTCACGGCCCAAGCGGCCGAAGCTGCGCTTTTCCACGCGCTCACCCTAACCTTGTGGCGTGTGGGATCCGGCAACGTACCTGAGGTTCGGTGACGAGCGAGCGCGTCCCTTCTTCGACCTGCTTTCCCGTGTCGGCGCGACCGCTCCGCGCGCCGTCGTCGACCTGGGCTGTGGCCCCGGAAACCTCACCGCCGAGTTCGCCAAGCGGTGGCCGGAGGCGCGGATCCGCGGCGTCGACTCCTCGCCCGAGATGATCGGGCGGGCCGCGGCGGCGTACCCGATGGATTTCGAGGTGGGCGACCTGCGCGACTGGACCCCGGAGGCCGACACCGACGTGGTCGTCTCCAACGCCGCGCTGCAATGGGTCCCGGGGCACGAGGCGCTGCTGGCGCGGTGGGCCGGCGCGCTGCCGGCGGGGGCGTGGCTGGCGGTGCAGGTGCCGGGCAACTTCGACGTGCCCTCGCACCTGGCGCTGCGGGAGCTGAGCGTCGAGGCGGGGCTTGGCGACATCGTGCGGGAGGCGCCGGTGCTCGAACCCGCCGGCTACGCGGATCTGCTGGCGGGGGCGGGGTGCGCGGTGGACGCGTGGGAGGCGACCTACCTGCATCGGCTGCCGGTCGTGCCGGGCGCCGACCATCCGGTACTGACCTGGATGGACGGCACCGCGCTGCGGCCGATGCGGGCCCGGCTGCGGGCGGAGGCATGGCAGGTGTTCCGCGACACGCTCGGAAAACGGCTCGCGGAGGTGTATCCGGTGCGCGGTACCGTCGTCTCCTTCCCGTTCCGGAGGATCTTCGTGGTCGCGCGCACACAGGGGGACTGATGCAGGAGGCGTTCGACGCCGGTGCTGGCGTATCCGGCGTAGGTGTGCCCGCCGCGGGCGTGCCGTCCGTGCCGTTCGTCGCGGGGCTGCCCAAAGTGGAGCTGCACGTCCACCACGTCGGCTCCGCGTCGCCCCGGATCGTGGCCGAGTTGGCCGCCCGCCACGAGGGGAACACGCCGGTGCCGGCCGACCCGGCGGCGGTGGCGAGCTACTTCGAGTTTCGCGACTTCGCCCACTTCATCGAGATCTACCTGAGCGTGGTCGATCTCATCCGCGAGCCCGAGGACGTACGCATCCTGACCTACGAGGTGGGCCGGGAGCTGGCCCGCCAGCAGGTGCGGTACGCCGAGCTGACCGTCACGCCGTACTCGCACGTCTCGCGCGGCATCCCGGCCGAGGCGTTCTGCGCGGCGATCGAGGACGCGCGGATCAAGGCCGAGGCCGAGCTGGGCATCGTGCTGCGCTGGTGCTTCGACATCCCGGGCGAGGCGGGGCTGGCCGCGGCCGAGGAGACGCTCGCCATCGCGCTCGACCACCGGCCGGAGGGGCTCGTCAGCTTCGGGCTCGGCGGGCCCGAGGTGGGCGTGCCGAGGCCGCAGTTCAAGCCGTACTTCGACAAGGCGCGCGCGGCCGGGCTCCACTCCGTACCGCACGCCGGCGAGACCACCGGACCGGAGACGATCTGGGACGCCCTGCGCGAGCTCGGCGCCGAGCGGATCGGGCACGGCATCTCGGCGGCGCGGGACGAGCGGCTGATGGCGTACCTGGCCGAGCACCGCATCCCGCTCGAGATCTCCCCAACGTCCAATGTGTGCACGCGCGCCGTCGCCTCGCTGGAGGAGCATCCGCTGCCGGTGCTGCGCGACGCGGGCGTGCTGGTGACGGTCAACTCGGACGATCCGCCGATGTTCGGCACGACGCTCAACGACGAGTACGCGGTGGCGGCGCGGCTGCTCGGCCTGGACGAGGCGGGGCTGGCCGGGCTGGCGAAGGACGCGGTGGCGGCCTCGTTTCTGCCGGCGGTGGAGAAGGCCCGCATCTCAGCCGAGATCGACGCGTACGTGGCGGCGGCTTCGTAGCGGTCAGCGCCCGGCCGCGTCGAGAGGTCGACAGCGACTGGGCCGCTCAGAGCGCGTAGAGCGGATCCTGCCAGCACGCGAGCACGGCGAGGATGATGCCGACGGTGACGGCGCCCCAGCGGATCAGGCGGCGGGAGTGCGCCCGCTCCTCCATCTCCGTGTCCGGCTCCACCGCCACGGCTCGTCCTTCCGTAGGTGGGCGCGCGGCGGGAGCAGGGTTGGGGGACCATTTCCCGCCGCGCGCGCAAAGGTCCCACCGGACCGGGGTGGGTGGACAAACTGCGGGTGGTGGCCCGGCGGAACCAGGATGGGATCGCGATCGATGTTGCCATCCGGCCACCGCACCGACCGCCCGGTTAACCCAGACCTAAGGAGAACTTGCCGGTCTTTTGTAGGGGCACGGCCAGCCCAGCCGCGGCTCGCGCGACCCACTGGAGAGGTTTCGGGGTCGAGGTGGTCGCGAGGGCTGGGCCGCGTTCGGACTACGTGTCGTGTGTGGGAGAAGCTGTCGAGCTGGGCGCGCCGGTGCGCCCAACCCCCGGGACGGGCGCCGGATGCTGGGGCTGGTGGTGTGGATGCCGGGTCCGGTGGGCCAGCCGCGCCGGATCCGGCGGGGTGTCGGGAGCAGCGGCGGGGAGGGCTGGGGCGGGCGGCTCAGTCGCGGCCGGGGCGCTGGCGGGGCCAGCGGCGGGCGCCGGGCTCGCGGGCCAGCCGGCCCACCAGGCCGAAGCGGCTCACCTGCCGGGGCACCGCCTCCGCGTCGGCGAGCAGCATCACCACGCTCGCCCCGCCGAGCCGGGCCCGGTCGATGCTGACCGAGCCGCGCGCCTGCTGCGCCGCCCGCCGGGCGATGTCGAGGCCCAGGCCGGTCGAGCCTTGGTCGCTGGCACCGCGCCGCAGCGCCCGGTCGGGATTGGCGATGCCGGGGCCGGCGTCGTCGACACGTACCGCCACGTAGCCGTCGCGCCGGGAGATCGCCACCTCGAACGCGGTGCCCTGCGGCGTGTACCGGAACACGTTGCCCAGCACCGCGTCGAGCGCGGCCGCCAGCTCGGCGCGGGGGAGCGGCACCGGGATCCGGGCGTGCGCCCCGATCACCTGGTTGGGGCGCTGCTGGTCGCTGGCGAGCGCGGACCAGAAGACCATCCGGTCGCGCACGACCTCGGCCGCGTCGCAGAGGCTCTCCTCGGGCTGCTCGGCCTGCTCGACCACCTTGCGGCTGGTCTTGATGAGTACGTCTACCTCGCCCTCCAGCGTCACGATGGCCTGGCGGATGCGGCGGATCGTGCGCCGCCGGTCGAGCTCCGCCGCGCTGAACTGCCCCACGCTCGTGTCGTCGGAGTCGAGCGCGTCGGCGTCGAGGCGGAGCACGGTCAGCGGGGTACGCAGCCGGTGCGACAGGTCGGCCACCAGCTCGCGTTCGTTGCTGCGGGAGGCGACCAGCTTGTCGGCCATGCGGTTGAACGCGTATCCCGCCTCGGCCAGCTCGCGGGGGCCGCTGGGCTGCACGCGTACGGTCAGGTCGCCGTCGCCCACCGCCATCGCGGCCCGCACCAGCGAGCGCGCCGAGCCGACCGCCACCGAGGCGAGCCGGTCGACCACCACCACCGAGGCCGCGACCAGCCCCAGCGTGAGGCCGATCAGAAGCCACCAGTTGGCACCGCCGAAGGCACCGTCCGCGATGAAGACCTCGACGACGGCGGTCGCCCCTTCCATGGGTACGGGCTGGAGGTAGACCTTGCCCCCCTCGGCGCCGGCGAGGACCGGCTCGGTGCCGCCGCGCGTGCGGGCCAGGTCGGCCTCGCTCGCGCGCGTGCCCTCGGTGGCCGCCCCCACTCCGTGCACGATCGCCGGCTCACCGTCGCCGGCGGCGAGCGTGGCGCGTCGTACCTGATCGTCGTTTGCCGCGACGGTGAGTGCGCCGGCGACGGCGGCCGTGCGGCGCTGTGCCTCCGCGACCGCCTCGTCGTGCGCGTCGGCCCGCTGCTCCAGGCCGAGCGGGATCATGAACGCCAGGGCGGCGATGGTGGTGAGGGCGGCGGTGACGTAGGCGTGCGCCCGCCTCAGTCCGGTGCCACCAACCGGAATCCGACCCCCCGCACGGTGCGCAGGTAGCGGGGTTTCGCCGCGGACTCGCCCAGCTTGCGGCGTAGCCAGTACAGATGCACGTCGATGGTCTGGTCCTCGCCGACCGACGGTTGCCGCCATACCTCCTCCAACAGCTCCCGGCGGGACACCACGCGGCCGGGACGCGCCGCCAGGTATGCCAGCAGGTCGAACTCCTTGCGGGTCAGCGCCAGCGGCACCCCGTCGAGGTGGGCGCTCCGCTCGCCGACGTCGACCTTGAGGCCGCCCACCTCGTGCACCGCCGGCTGCACGGTGCGGCTGGCCCGCCCGGCGCGGCGCAGCACGCTGGTGATGCGGGCGTCGAGGTGGGCGCCGGTGAAGGGCTTGACCATGTAGTCGTCGGCGCCGGCCCGCAGCAGCCGCACGATCGCCTGCTCGTCGTCGCGGGCGGTGGCGATGATGATCGGGATGTCGGTGATGCCGCGCAGCATCCGCAGGGCATCGGCGCCGTCGAGGTCGGGCAGCCCGAGGTCGAGCACCACCAGGTCGGGGGTCTCGGAAGCGACCCGGCGCAGCGCGTCGAGCGCCGTGCCGACCGCGTGAACGGCGTGGCCCCGGTCAGCCAGCGAACGCAGCATCGCGCCGCGCACGACATGGTCGTCTTCGACCAGGAGGACGGTGGCCATGCGAAGACGGTACTGCCCCTGGCAAGTTGCGGACGATTCCGGATTGCTGATCTCAGGCGGTACCGACAATCGGGACACGATTCGGACGGTCCCACGACACGAGTAGTGACCTGACAGGATGTGTTGAGTGAGTGCGACCGACACGCCCCTCGCGCCGGCCCATGCGGCCGGCGCCGTCATTAGCGAGGACGACTTACGGCAGCAGGCCGTCGACGTCCTGGACGCCAACTGGCAACGGGATCACACTGTGCCCTCCCGCGCCCTCTACCCCCACCAGTGGAGTTGGGACGCCGCGTTCATCGCGGTCGGTCTCGCCCACCACCGCCCGGAGCGGGCCTGGCGCGACCTGCGCAGCCTGTTCGCCGCACAGTGGCACGACGGGCGCGTACCGCACATCGTCTTCGACCCGGACGTCTCCGAGCGGGACTACTTCCCGGGCCCCGCGTTCTGGGACGCGCCCGGCTCGTCCGGTCGCCCCGGCGGCCTCACCACCGGCATCGTGCAGCCGCCGGTGCACGCCGTCGCGGCGCGCGAGATCTACCTGCGCTGCCCCGACCGCGACGCCGCCCGGCTGGAGCTGGAGTGGCTCTACCCGCGGCTGGTCAAGCAGCAGGCGTACCTCGTCGAGCGGCGCGACGTGGGCGGTGACGGGCTGGTCAGCATCGTGCACCCGTGGGAGTCCGGCCTCGACAACAGCCCAGCCTGGGACAACGCGCTGGCCGCCGTGCCGGTGGACCTGTCGCTGCTGCGCAGCCACCGCCGCCAGGACACGCAGGTGTCGGTCCACTCGCACCGCCCGACCGACACCGACTACGCCCGGTACATCGCGATTGCGACCGCCTACCGCGACGGCGGCTACCGCGACGAAGAGCTGCGGGAGCGGCATCCGTTTCTGGTGGAGTGCCCGTCGTTCAACGCGATCCTGGCCGCCGCCGAGCTCGCGCTCGCCGACATCGCCGAGGCGATCGGCGCCGACCCCGCGCCCCACCGCGACCGGGCCGAGCAGGTGACGAAGGCGCTGGCGGAGCGCCTCTTCGACCCCTCGACGGGCATGTTCCACGCGCGCGATGTCCGCACCGGCCAGCTCAGCCCGGCCCGCTGCGTCAACGGCCTGGTCCCGCTCATCCTGCCCGGCCTGCCCGAGGCGCGGGTCCGGTCGCTGCTGTCGGTCGCCGGCTCGCCCGCTTTCGGGCTGGGCGGGGAGCTGCCGCTGCCGTCGTACGACCGCACCGCCCCCGACTTCGACCGCCTGCGCTACTGGCGCGGCCCCGTCTGGATCAACGTCAACTGGATGCTGTGGCGGGGTCTGAGCGCCCACGGCCACGCCCGCGAGGCGGCCGACCTCCGTACGGCGATGCTGACCGTCATCCGCCGTGGCGGCTGCCACGAGTACTTCGACCCGGTCAGCGGCGCCGGCATCGGTGCCGGCTCGTTCAGCTGGACGGCGGCGCTCGCGCTCGACCTGCTGGCCGCGCCCGAGTAGCCCTGCGTGCCGCGGCGGGCCGTGACCTGCGGCTGCTCGCCCCGCGGGGCGGCGGACCGACCCGGGGGCCACGAGCCCGCCGCGGCCGGGAGTGGATCAGGCCGGGCGGGCGGGGAGCTGCAGGACCCAGCGGTACGCCTGCACCAGCCCGGTGTCGAAGCCGGCCGCGGAGCCCCACAGGAAGAGGCGGAAGCGGCGGTACAGCGGCTCGCCCCAGCGGGCCACCACCTCCTCGCTGGCGGCGTCCAGGCGCTTGGCCCACTCGCGGCAGGTGAGGAAGTAGTTGTGGCGGTCGTCGGTGACGCTGAGCAGCTCGAACGGCGACTTGGCCACGTGCCGCAGGTACTGGTGGAGCAGCAGCGGCGCGGAGTTGCCGGGGTAGATGTAGCGCTTCAGGAACGTGGACGCGAGGTGCTTGCGCCGCATGGCCAGGGCGTCCAGGTAGACGCGGCCGCCGGGGCGGAGCAGCTCGGCGTACTTGGCCAGCGTGGTGCGGTAGTCGGGCAGGTGCTCGGTGACGCCCATGTTGACGATCGCGTCGTAGCGGTCGGGGTCGCGGTAGCCGAAGATGTGCTGGCGGACCACCTTGACCGGGAGCTTCTCGCGCTCGAAGAGCTCGCGCAGGTAGCGCTCGGACTCCTTGGAGAGCGTGGTGGTGGTGACGTCGATGCCACGGCGGGCGGCGTGCTCGGAGAACGCGCCCCAGCCGCCGCCGACCTCCAGCACGCGGTCGCCGGGCTTGACGCCGATCGCGTCGATCGCGAGGTCCATCTTGCGGGTCATCGCGTCTTCGAGCGGCTCGTCGTCGGTGGCGAAGACGCCCTCGGTGTAGCAGCGGTGCCGCTCGTCGAGGAACGTCAGGAAGAACTCGGAGTCTTCGTCGTAGTGGTGCGAGATGGCCCGCCGGTCGTCCTCCTTGCGGCCGCGCCAGAGCGCCGCGGGGGTGAACCGGGACAAAAAGGCGATCGGATGGAAGTCCTTGAAGAACGCGCGCATCTTCAGCGCCTCGGCGAGGTCGCCGTCGACGTCGAGCCAGCCCTTGAGGTAGGCGACCGCCACGCCGAACTGGTCGAGGCCGGCGAGCGCCCGCGCGCCGCGCTCGTCCTTGACCGTGATCGTGAAGACCGGTTCGCCCGGACCGAAGTGGTGGGCGGGCCCGCCGGCGGTCGCCACGGCGAACGGCACGGCCGTCCGGGCGACGAAAAACTGCTGGTACCTGCGCTGGAGCGCGTTGATCACATCCGAGGCTGCCACACCGGCAATCTACCGCTGCGCGGCCTCCCCGTCCTGGCTCTATAGCATGGCACCGGTTACAGACGAGCCCTCCGTTTACAGACGAGCCCACCGTTGAGGAGATCACCGTGTCCGCACCCCGTACCTCCGCTGTGGCCGACCTCGTCGTCCCGGCCGGGACGACGGCGGCCGACGCGGTGTCCGCCGCCGGCCTTCCGGCCGCGGGGCCCAAGGCGATTGTCGTGGTACGCGAACGTCTCGCTGATGGCTCCGCCGGCCGGCTGCTTGATCTTGACTGGGCGCCGGAGGCGGACACGACCGTCACGCCGGTGGCGCTCGACGAGCCGGACGGGCTCAACGTGCTCCGCCACTCCACCGCCCACGTGCTCGCCCAGGCGGTGCAGGACCTCTTCCCGGAGGCGAAGCTCGGCATCGGGCCGCCGATCGACAACGGCTTCTACTACGACTTCGACGTGCCGCGTCCCTTCCAGCCCGACGACCTCGACAAGCTCGAAAAGCGCATGCAGGAGATCGTCAAGTCGGGGCAGCGCTTCCGCCGCCGGCGCTTCGAGAGCCTCGACGAGGCGAAGTCCGAGCTGGCGAAGGAGCCGTACAAGCTGGAGCTGGTCGACGTCTCCGGCGCGGGCGGCTTCGACTCCGCCGAGATCATGGAGGTCGGCGAGGGCGAGCTGACCATCTACGACAACGTCGACGCCTCGTCCGACAAGGTGTGCTGGTCCGACCTCTGCCGCGGCCCGCACCTGCCCAGCACGCGGCTGATCGGCGCGTTCAAGCTGATGCGCAGCGCGGCCGCGTACTGGCGCGGCTCGGAGAAGAACCCGCAGCTCCAGCGCGTGTACGGCACGGCCTGGCCGACCCGGGACGCGCTCAAGGCGTACCTCCGTCTCCTGGAGGAGGCCGCCCGCCGCGACCACCGCAAGCTCGGCGCGGAGCTCGACCTCTTCTCCTTCCCCGACGAGATCGGCTCCGGCCTCGCGGTCTTCCACCCCAAGGGCGGGATCATCCGCCGCGAGATGGAGGCCTACTCGCGGCGGCGGCACGAGGAGTCGGGGTACGAGTTTGTCAACACGCCGCACATCACCAAGGCGCACCTCTTCGAGACCTCGGGGCACCTGCCGTACTACGCCGACACCATGTTCCCGCCGTTGGAGATCCAAGAAGGTGGAGCGGGGGCACTTTATTACCTGAAGGCGATGAACTGCCCCATGCACAACCTGATCTTCCGGGCGCGCGGGCGGTCCTACCGGGAGCTGCCGCTGCGGCTGTTCGAGTTCGGCACGGTGTACCGCTACGAGAAGTCGGGCGTGGTGCACGGGCTCACCCGCGTGCGCGGGCTGACCATGGACGACTCGCACATCTACTGCACGCGGGAGCAGATGCCGGGCGAGCTGCGCAACCTGCTGGCGTTCGTGCTGGACCTGCTCAAGGACTACGGGCTGGAAGACTTCTACCTGGAGCTGTCGACCCGGGGCGACTCGGACAAGTTCATCGGCTCCGACGAGGAGTGGGCCGAGGCGACCGAGATCCTGCGCCAGGCGGCCGAGGACTCCGGGCTGGAGCTGGTGCCCGACCCGGGCGGGGCGGCGTTCTACGGTCCCAAGATCTCGGTGCAGGCACGTGACGCGATCGGGCGCACCTGGCAGATGTCGACCATCCAGCTCGACTTCAACCAGCCGAAGCGGTTCGGGCTGGAGTACCAGGCCGCCGACGGCACGCGCCAGCAGCCCATCATGATCCACCGGGCGCTCTTCGGGTCGATCGAGCGGTTCTTCGGCATCCTGACCGAGCACTACGCGGGCGCGTTCCCGGCGTGGCTGGCGCCGGTGCAGGTGGTCGGCATCCCGATCCGCGACGACCACGCGGCCTACCTCGACTCGTTCGTGGCCGCGCTGCGCGCCGAGGGCATCCGGGCCGAGGTGGACACCTCCGACGACCGGATGCAGAAGAAGATCCGCACCGCCCAGCAGCAGAAGATCCCCTTCATGGCCATCGCCGGCGACGCCGACGTCGAGGCGGGCACGGTCTCCTTCCGGTACCGGGACGGGTCGCAGCGCAACGGCGTACCGGTGGCGGAGGCGGTCGCGCACGTGCTCGAGGTGGTCCGCTCGCGGACGAACGCGGGTCCCTCCGCCGCCTAGGGCGTGTCTGGTGGATCTTTGCGGGGCTGCGGCGGGCCCAGACGGCGCCCGGCGGCACCGGACGAAAGGCCACATACAACACCGGTATGAGACCTTCCGCCCGGCACCACCGGACCGCCGCCTGGACCTCGCCTCGCACCCACAAGGTCCACCAGACACGCCCTAGGTTGGTGCGCGGCGGCGTCCGGCGGCTGGGCGCCGTCCACGCCCCGGCCGCGGGCCCGCGATGATCCGCCGGACAGGCCCTAGGATTGCCCCGTGACGGACGGGTTGGAGCGGCTGTGGACGCCGCACCGGATGGGCTACATCTCCGGGAAGGACCAGCCGCCCGGCTGTCCCTTCTGCGTGGCGCCGGGCATGGGGGAGGGGAGCCTCGTCGTCGCGCGGGGCAAGCTCGTCTACGTGGTGCTCAACCTGTACCCGTACAACCCGGGGCACATGCTCGTCTGCCCCTACCGCCACGTGGCCGACTACACGGAGCTCGACCCGGAGGAGACGGCCGAGCTGGCCGTCTACACGCAGACGGCGATGCGCGTGGTGCGGCAGGTGAGCGGGGCACACGGCTTCAACGTGGGGATGAACCAGGGCACCGTCGCGGGCGCCGGCATCGCCGCCCACCTGCACCAGCACGTGGTGCCGAGGTGGGGCGGCGACAGCAACTTCATGCCGGTGATCGGCCAGACCAAGGTGCTGCCGCAGCTGCTCGCCGACTCGCGCGACCTGCTCGCGGAGGCGTGGCCCGAGGCTTGACTTCGAGCGCGCTCCAGCCGCTCGCGACGTAGCGTGCACGCCTCGGTGCGTAACGGCAATATCCTTGACTTTGCTGCCTCCCACCGCGCGCGAGGCAGCAAAGTCAGGGATATTGCCGGGATCTTGGTGGCGCGTCCGTGGGGCGCGGAGGATTCGGGCGGGAGCTGCGGCGGAGCCCATGATCAGCGGCGCGCGGCGCCCGGGGGCGTCGTGCCGGCGCAGAGGCGCGGGGCCAGTCGGCGGGTCGTGTGGAGGCGGAGGGTGAGGCTGCGGGAGCGGCGGCCTCGACCTCGACGGACGTCGCGGTAGCTCAAAAAGGAGATCCCCGCCCCTGTCCGGTTGCCCACGACGCGGGTCGAGGGCAACCGGGACGCCAAGCGGGGGTCAGGCCGAGGCGTGCTCCTTCTTGACCTGGTCGGCCAGGTGGCCGGGCATCGGCTCGTGGCGGGCGAACGACCGCGTGAACGTGCCGGCGCCGCTGGTCATGGAGCGGAGTTCGACCGCGTACCGGACCAGCTCGGTCGCCGGCACCTCGGCGCGGACCAGCGTGCGCTCGCCGCTGCCGGCCTGGTCGGGCTCGGTGCCGAGCACGCGACCGCGCCGCCCGGACATGTCGCTCATGACCGCGCCGACGAAGGAGTCGGGCACGCGGATCACGATCTCGTCGACCGGCTCGAGGAGCGTCAGCGCGCCCTTGTCGGCGGCGTCCTTGAGGGCCAGCGCGCCCGCCGTCTGGAACGCCGCGTCGGACGAGTCGACGCTGTGCGCCTTGCCGTCGAAGAGCGTGACCCGCAGGTCGACCACCGGGTAGCCGGCGACGATGCCCCGCTCCATCTGGGCCCGTACGCCCTTTTCCACCGAGGGGATGTAGTTGTGCGGGACCACGCCACCGACGATCTTGTCGACGAACTCGAAGCCGCTGCCGCGGGGGAGAGGCTCGACCTTGATGTCGCAGACCGCGTACTGGCCGTGGCCGCCGGACTGCTTGACGTGCCGCCCGTGCCCCGACGACTCGGCGCCGAACGTCTCGCGCAGCGCCACGCGCACCGGCTCGGTGTCCAGGTCTACGCCGCCGGCCCGCAGCCGGTCGAGCACCACGTCGGCGTGCGCCTCGCCCATGCACCAGAGCACGAGCTGGTGGGTCTCGGCGTTGCGCTCCAGCCGCATGGTGGGGTCGCCGGCGACGAGGCGGCCGAGGTTTTTCGCCAGCGCGTCCTCGTCGGCGCGGCTCTTGGCCACGATCGCGATCGGCAGGAGCGGCTCGGGCATCTCCCAGGGGGACACCAGCAGGGGGTTGTCCTTGGCGGAGATGGTGTCGCCGGTCTCCGCGCTGCCCGACTTGGTGATCGCGCAGATGTCGCCGGCGATGGCGGCGGGCACCTCGCGGAGGCTCGCGCCGAGCGGCGAGTAGATGTGCGCGATCCGCTCGTCGGCGTCGTGGTCGGGGTGGCCGCGGTCTTCCATGCCGTGGCCGGAGACGTGCACGGTCACCTCCGGGCGAAGCGTGCCGGAGAAGACCCGGACCAGCGAGACCCGGCCGACGTGGCGGTCGATGGTGGTCTTGACCACCTCGGCGACCAGCGGCCCGCTCGGGTCGCAGGTGAGCGGCTGCTGCGGCGTCCCGTCGATGCCGGTGACGGTGGGCAGGTCGTGCTCCTGAGGGGTCGGGAAGGCGGCGGTGAGCAGCTCCAGCAGCGCGTCGAGGCCGACCTTGGTCTCCGCGCAGACCGGCACCACGGGGTAGAAGTGGCCGCGGGCGACCGCCTTCTCCAGGTCGGCGACGAGCACCTCGACCTCGATGTCCTCGCCGCCGAGGTAGCGGTCCATCAGCGTCTCGTCTTCGCTCTCCGCGATGATGCCCTCGATCAGCTCGTTGCGCGCCTCCTCGATCGCCGGCAGGTGCTCGGGGTCGGGGTCGCGCACGTCGGGCGGGTAGCCGTTGGTTGTCGGCCCGGGTGAATAGTCGAAGACTCTTTTTGTAATCAGGCCCATCAGCCCCACGGTCGACTCGCCGTCGTCGCCGAGCATTGGCAGATAAAGCGGGAGCACGTTGTCGCCGAAGACCCGCTGGCACAGCGCAACCGTCTCGTCGAAGTCGGCCCGCTGGTGGTCGAGGCGGGTGACCGCGACCGCGCGGGGCATGCCGACGTGCGCGCACTCCTCCCACAGAGCGGCGGTGGCGGCGTCCATGCCGTCGACCGACGAGACCACGAAGAGGGCGGCGTCGGCGGCGCGCAGCCCGGCGCGCAGCTCGCCGACGAAGTCCGCGTATCCGGGGGAGTCGAGCAGGTTGACCTTGATGCCGTTGTGCATCAGCGGCGCGCAGGCGAGGCTCACCGACCGCTGCTGCTTGACCGCGGCCGGATCGTGGTCGCAGACCGTGGTGCCCTCGGTGACCACGCCCGCCCGGGGAATCGTGCCGGTCGTGGCGAGCAGAGCCTCGACCAGAGTCGTCTTCCCGGCGCCGGAGTGCCCGACGAGCACCACGTTGCGTACCCTGCCGGGTGCGTCCACCACCGGCACGAGGCCGGTGACTCCTTTCTCCTGACTCTTCTGCGCCATCGCCAGAACCTCCCTCAGCGGAGTGCGATCTTAGGCCGTGAGCGCGAGTGAGCTACCTCACGTTCGCCCCTCGATCCCACACCCGCAACACGCCGTACACAACCCCGACGCGCCAAGTTACGTACTCCCGCACAAGCGGGGCACTTCGCCGGCCGCGCTCGCTTCGCTCGCCGATGTCCCGGGGGCCGGCTCGGACCGGGCCTCGCCAGCCCCTACCGGGCCCGGAGGCACCGGGCCGTTATGGTGAGAGCCGCCATGGCGAAGATCTTCCGTGTATCCGCTCGGACGGCCCTCAGCTCCGTCGTCGAGCCCATCGCCCGTGCCCTCCTGCGGGCGGGCGTCAGTCCCAACGCCGTCACGGTCGCCGGCACCGCCGGTGTGCTGGTCGGCGCCCTCGGCTTCGCGGCCCGCGGCCACCTGCTGATCGCGCTGGTGCTCGTCGTCGTGTTCGCGCTGACCGACTTCCTCGACGGCACGATGGCGCGGATGAAGGGCGGCTCGACCCGCTTCGGCGCGTTCC
This sequence comes from Phytohabitans kaempferiae, assembly GCF_042433955.1. Taxonomy (NCBI): domain Bacteria; kingdom Bacillati; phylum Actinomycetota; class Actinomycetes; order Micromonosporales; family Micromonosporaceae; genus Phytohabitans; species Phytohabitans kaempferiae. The sequence goes on from NZ_JBHLUH010000013.1 coordinate 144,540, forward strand.
TCGACTCGTCGATGGACCGGGTCGCCGACGCCGGCATCTTCGGCGGTGTGGCCTACTACCTGGCCACGGAGGGCGACCGGTGGGGGATGGTCGCCGCGCTGCTCTGCCTGGCGGTGGGGCAGATCGTCTCGTACGTCAAGGCGCGCGCCGAGGGCCTCGGCATGACCTGCAACGTGGGCATCGCCGAGCGACCCGAGCGGCTGCTGAGCGTCGGCGTGGGCGGGCTGCTCACGATCATCGGCCTGGAGTGGGCGCTGCCGGCCGCGCTCTGGATCCTCGCGGGGCTCTCCGTGATCACCGTGGGCCAGCGCATCGCGCACGTCTACAAACAAGCCCAAGCCCAGGCATGAACGCGGCGGAGCTCGGTTACGCGGCCGGCTGGCGCGTGGTCCGGGCCCTGCCCAGGCCGGTCGCGGCGGCGGCCTTCCGGGCGGGCGCCGACCGGGCGGCCCGCCGGCGCGGCAAGGGCGTCACCCGCCTCGCCGACAACCTGCGCCGCGTGGTGGGGCCGGAGCTGCCGGAGGGCGAGTTCGACGATCTGGTACGCCGGGCGGTGCGCTCCTACGCCAGGTACTGGATGGAGGCGTTCCAGCTCCCCTCCCGCTCCAAGGAGCAGATCCTGCGTGACTTCGCGCTCGACGGCGAGGAGTGGCTCGCCGCCGACGTGGCCGCCGGCCGGGGCGCCGTCGTGGCCCTCCCGCACGCCGGCAACTGGGACGCGGCCGGCGCCTGGGTCGCCGCCAAGGGCTGGCCGATCGCCACGGTCGCCGAGCGGCTCAAGCCGGAGGGCGTCTACCAGCGCTTCCTCGCGTACCGCCGGGGTCTGGGCATGGACATCATCCCCACCGACGGAGGTGAGCGGCCCCCCTTCGACGTGCTGGTCGACCGCCTCGACCAGGGCTACGTGGTGCCGCTCCTGGCCGACCGCGACCTCTCCGCGCGCGGCGTCGAGGTCGACTTCTTCGGCGGGCGGGCCCGCATGCCCGCCGGCCCCGCGCTGCTCGCGGTCCGCACCGGCGCCCCGCTCTATACCGTGACAATGTGGTACGAAGCGGACCGCGCCCGCGGTGCCCTTGCCGGCCCGCTGGAGGCGCCCACCGAGGGCCCGCTCGACCAGCGTGTGAAGGCCCTGACCCAGCAGGTGGCCAACGGGCTGGCAGCGGGTATCGCCCGGCATCCGGAAGACTGGCACATGCTCCAGCGCCTGTGGCTGGACAGCCCGGCCACAGCGCGACGGGCCTGACGGGGGAGGGGGCCGCATGCGCGTCGGCATCGTGTGCCCGTACTCCTTCGACGTGCCGGGCGGCGTGCAAAACCACGTCATGGACCTCGCCGAGGCGCTGATCGCGCTCGGGCACGAGGTGAGCGTGCTGGCGCCCGCCGACGAGGACGTGCCGCTCCCGCCGTACGTGGTGGCGGCCGGCCGCTCGGTCCCGCTCCCGTACAACGGCTCGGTGGCCCGGATCAGCTTCGGCCCGGTCTCCACCACGCGGGTGCGGCGCTGGCTGGCCCGGGGCGACTTCGACGTGCTGCACGTCCACGAGCCGTTCACGCTGAGCCTGTCGATGCTCGCCGTGCTCGCCGCGCGCGGGCCGGTGGTGGCGACGTTCCACACCGCCATGACCCGGTCGCGGGCCATGGCCGCCGCGCAGGGCCTGCTCCAGCTCGTCCTGGAACGGATCACCGCGCGCATCGCGGTCAGCGCGCTCGCCCGCAAGGTGCAGGTCGAGCACGTGGGCGGCGGCGCGGTGGAGATCCCCAACGGCGTGGCGGTCGCCAAGTTCGCCGGCGCCGCACCGTTGCCGGGCTGGCCCGGCGAGGGCGGGGCGGTCGGCTTCCTCGGCCGGTTCACCGAGCCGCGCAAGGGGTTCGGGCTGCTCCGCACCGCGTACGCCGAACTCGCCGCCAGCCGCCCCGGGCTGCGCCTGCTGGTCGCCGGGCCGGGCGAGCGGGAGGAGCTGCTGGAAGGGCTGCCGGCCGGGCTGCACGAGCGGGTCACGTACCTCGGCAAGGTCTCCGAGGAGGACAAGGCGCGGATGCTGCGCAGCGTCGACGTGTACGTCGCGCCGAACACCGGTGGCGAGTCGTTCGGCATGATCCTCACCGAGGCGATGGCGGCGGGCACCGCGATCGTGGCGAGCGACCTGGACGCGTTCCGGCGGGTACTCGACGGCGGGCGGGCCGGCGCACTCTTCCCGGTCGGCGACGTCGACGCGCTCGCCGCCCGCGCGGGCGAGCTGCTCGACGACCCCGCGCGGCGGTCGGCGCTGGCGGCGGCGGCGCGGCAGGTGGTCACCGAGTTCGACTGGCCGGTCGTCGCGGAGCGTGTGCTCGAGGTGTACGCGACGGCGATCGAGGCCACGGACGGACGGGTGATCGACGGGGAGCCGGTGTAGAGCGCCTACCATGCCTGACATGTGGTGGGTCGTCGGCGTCGTCACCGTCGTGGTGCTCATGTCGACGTACCTGACCTGGACCGCCAGCCGCGTCGACCGGCTGCACGCCCGGGCGGCGGCCGCGGCCAAGGCGCTCGACGCGCACCTGCTGCGGCGGGCGGCCGCGGCGGCGGTGCTCGCCGAGGAGCACGCGACGGTCGAGCTCTACGCGGCGGCCCGGATCGCGCTGGACGCCGCTCCCGAGGAGCGAGGGGCCGCGGAAAACGACCTCACCCGTCAGCTGCGGGCGGTGCCGCTCGAAGACGACGCCGAGGCGCTGGTGGCGGCGAGCCGGCGGCTCGCGGTGGCCCGGCAGGTGCACACCGACCTGGTACGCGACGCACTCTCGGTGCGCCGGCGACCGTTGGTGCGGCTGTTTCGCATGACGCGCAAACACGCCGAGCCGGAATACTTCGACATAGACGACCCTATATTGGTGCCGGCGGCTGTGATGCCGGTCTCGCCGGTGACGTGAGCAGTCCACCTTAGGGTCGATTGGCTGTGGGAGCCCGCCCCAGAGGCAACTAAACTGCAGGTCATGGCCGAGATCACTACCCCGTCAAGCGCGCCCGCCACCGGCACTGCCCGCGTCAAGCGCGGCATGGCCGAGATGTTCAAGGGCGGCGTCATCATGGACGTGGTCACGCCCGAGCAAGCCAAGATCGCGGAAGACGCCGGTGCGGTCGCGGTCATGGCGCTGGAGCGCGTGCCCGCCGACATCCGCGCCCAGGGCGGCGTGTCCCGGATGAGCGACCCCGACATGATCGACGGCATCATCAGCGCCGTCTCCATCCCCGTGATGGCCAAGGCCCGCATCGGGCACTTCGTCGAGGCCCAGGTGCTCCAGTCGCTCGGCGTCGACTACGTCGACGAGTCCGAGGTGCTCACGCCCGCCGACTACGCCAACCACATCGACAAGTGGGCGTTCACGGTGCCGTTCGTCTGCGGCGCCACCAACCTGGGCGAGGCGCTGCGCCGCATCACCGAGGGCGCCGCCATGATCCGTTCCAAGGGCGAGGCGGGCACCGGCGACGTCTCCAACGCGACCACGCACATGCGCAAGATCCGTGGCGAGATCAAGCGCCTCACCTCCCTGCCCGAAGACGAGCTGTACGTGGCGGCCAAGGAGCTCCAGGCGCCGTACGAGCTGGTCCGCGAGGTGGCCACCGAGGGCAAGCTGCCGGTCGTGCTCTTCACCGCGGGCGGCATCGCCACTCCCGCCGACGCGGCGATGATGATGCAGCTCGGCGCCGAGGGCGTCTTCGTCGGCTCCGGCATCTTCAAGTCGGGCAACCCGGCCCAGCGCGCGGCCGCGATCGTCAAGGCCACCACGTTCCACGACGACCCCGACGTGATCGCCAAGGTCTCGCGCGGACTCGGCGAGGCGATGGTCGGCATCAACGTCGACGACATCCCGCAGCCGCACCGGTTGGCGGAGCGCGGCTGGTGAGCACCGCGACGGCCGCCGCGGACCGCGACGGCCGCGAGCCGCACATCGGGGTCTTCGCGCTCCAGGGCGACGTCCGCGAGCACGTGCGGGCGATCTCGGCCTGCGGTGCCGACGCCTCGCCGGTGCGCCGCCCGGAGGAGCTGGAAGCGGTCGACGCCCTGGTCATCCCCGGCGGCGAGTCGACGACGATGAGCAAGCTGTCGATCGAGTTCGGCCTGCTCGAGCCGATCCGCAAGCGCATCGCCGGCGGCATGCCCGCCTACGGCACCTGCGCCGGCATGATCATGCTGGCCGACCGCGTGCTCGACGGCCGCCCCGACCAGCGGTCCTTCGGCGGCATCGACATGACGGTCCGGCGCAACGCCTTCGGGCGGCAGGTCGACTCGTTCGAGGGCGCGGTCACGCTCACCCCTTTCGCGGAGCCCTTCCACGCGGTCTTCATCCGGGCACCCTGGGTCGAGAGCGCGGGCGGGGAGGTGCAGGTGCTCGGGCGCGCCGCCGGTAGGATTGTCGCGGTTCGGCAGGGCAGTCTGCTCGCCACCGCCTTCCACCCGGAGTTGACCGGCGACCTCAGGGTCCACCGCTACTTCGTGGAAATGGTGCGCGCGGGGGCTTAACGTGACGGAGGGGTAATGTCCGGCCACTCAAAGTGGGCGACGACCAAGCACAAGAAGGCGGTCATCGACGCCAAGCGCGGCAAGCTCTTCGCCCGCCTCATCAAGAACGTCGAGGTGGCGGCGCGCACGGGCGGCGGCGACCCGGCCGGCAACCCCACCCTCTTCGACGCCATCCAGAAGGCGAAGAAGAACTCCGTGCCCAACGACAACATCGACCGCGCCGTCAAGCGCGGCTCCGGCCTGGAGGCCGGCGGCGCCGACTGGCAGACCGTGATGTACGAGGGGTACGGCCCCAACGGCGTCGCCATCCTCATCGAGTGCCTCACCGACAACCGCAACCGCGCGGCGACCGAGGTGCGCACGGCCCTGACCCGCAACGGCGGCTCGCTGGCCGACGCCGGCTCGGTGTCGTACATGTTCAGCCGCAAGGGCGTCGTGATCGTCCCCAAGACCGCCGGCGGCGCGAGCGAAGACGACGTGCTGACGGCCGTCCTCGACGCCGGCGCCGAGGAGGTCAACGACCTGGGCGAGGCGTTCGAGGTGGTCAGCGAGCCCGGTGACCTGGTGGCGGTGCGCACGGCCCTGCAGGACGCCGGCATCGAGTACGAGTCGGCCGAGTCCTCCTTCGTGCCGTCGGTCAACGTGCCGCTCGACGAGGAGGGCGCACGCAAGATCTTCAAGCTGATCGACGTGCTCGAAGACTGCGACGACGTGCAGAACGTGTACGCCAACTTCGATGTCCCAGACGAGGTCATGGCCGCCGTCGGCTGACGCCGGTCGGAGCGGGCGCCGGCTCCTCATGGAGGTTTCTCCGTCCCGCTACGTTTAGTGTTCGTTCGGCGGGACAAGCCGGGCATTTTGGTTACCGTCGGAGGGGTGTCGACGGTCAGACCGGCGGTGGCCGGGTTCCTCATGCTCGTGCTCGTGCTCGCGGTCGCCTGCGAGGACGACCAGCCCGCGGCCGAAGGCGCCTCGGCCGGCCCGACCGCCGGCGGCTCCGCGTCGGCGGCCGCGTCCGGTACCAATGTCTACGCGGCGGCCGGGGCCGGGATGCTCGGCGAGGCCGTCCGCGGCCACCGTGAGCTGGTCTACGTCCCCAACACGCAGAGCGACAACGTGCACGTGATCGACCCGAAGACGTACAAGGTGATCGACACCTTCTACGGCGGGCCGGAGCCGCAGCACGTGGTGCCCGCGTACGACATGAAGACGCTCTACGTCGCGTCGAGCCGCGTGCCGACCGGCGGGCTGGTGCCGATCGACCCGCGCACCGGGCGCTCGGGCAAGCTGATCAACGTGCAGGACGTCTACAACCTGTACTTCACGCCGGACGGGAAGCAGGCGATCGTGGTCGCCGAGGCGTACAAGAGGCTCGACTTCTACGACCCCGCCAGTTGGAAGCGCACCAAGTCGCTCAGCTTTCCCGAGTGCGGCGGCATCAACCACATGGACTACTCGGCCGACGCGAAGACGATGCTGGTGAGCTGCGAGTTCGCCAATCGCATGATCGTGCTGGACGGGGTGACGCACAAGAAGGTGCGCCAGTTCGACCTCGACATGTCCTCGCACGGGATGCCGCAGGACACGCGGCTCACGCCGGACGGGCGGCACTTCCTCGTCGCCGACATGCACGCCAACGGGGTGTACGTCTTCGACGGCGCGGCCACCAAGAAGACCGGCTTCATCCCGACCGGCAAAGGTACGCACGGCATCTACTTCAGCCGGGACGGCGCTCGCGCGTACGTCACCAACCGGGGCGAGGGCACGGTCACGGTGCTCGACGCGAGCACGCTCAAGCCGGTAACCACGTGGCGGATTCCGGGCGGGGGAAGTCCGGATATGGGCGGTATATCGGCGGATGGCAAGGTGCTGTGGCTCTCCGGCCGGTACCACAACGAGGTCTACGCGCTGAACATGGACGACGGCCGCCTGCTCGCGAGGATCCCGGTGGGGTCGGGCCCGCACGGGCTGACGATCTGGCCCCAGCCCGGCCGCTTCTCGCTGGGCCACACGGGCAACATCCGCTGACCGCGGCCGGCCCGCCGACCGTCGCCGGCGGGCCGCCACCGTCAGCTGTACGAAACCGAGAAGCTGTTGGTGCGGAAGTCGAGGCCGCCGCTGGAACTGGTGATCTCGTAGTCGGTAACAAATGCGCCCGGCGATAGCCTGGGACCCATGGATCTTTGGGAGGCGCGAGGGCTCTGGGACGCCGAGCCGGGCTGGCTCAACACCGCGAGCTACGGGCTGCCGCCCCGGCCGGCCTGGGAGGCGCTCCAGGCCGCGCTCTCCGACTGGCGCTTCGGGCGTACCTCATGGGAAGGCTGGGGCGAGACGACCGGCCTGGCCCGCGAGGCGTTCGCCCGGATCGTGTCCGTGCCCGCCGCCGACGTGGCCACGGGCGCGACGGTGTCGCAGTCGCTCGCGCCCATCGCCACCGCGCTGCCGCCGGGGGCGCGCGTGCTGGTGCCCGAGGTCGAGTTCACCTCCAACCTCTTCCCCTGGCTCGTCCAGGAGGGTCGGGGCGTGCGCGTGCGCACCGTCCCCGCCGACAAGCTCGCCGGCGCGGTCGACGCGGACACCGACCTTGTCGCGTTCAGCCTCGTGCAGTCCTCGGACGGCGCCGTCGCCGCGTACGACGAGATCGTGGCGGCCGCCCGCGCGCACGGCGCCCTGGTGGTGGTCGACGCGACGCAGGCGTGCGGCTGGCTGCCGTTCGACGCGGGGCTGGCGGACGCGGTGGTGGTCTCCGCGTACAAGTGGCTGATGAGCCCGCGCGGCCTCACCTTCGCCTACCTGGCGCCGGCGCTGCGCGAGCGGCTCACGCCCTCGGCGGCCGGCTGGTTCGCGGGCGAGGACGTGCACGGCTCGTACTACGGCCCGCCGCTGCGGCTGGCCGGTGACGCGCGTCGGTTCGACCTGTCGCCGGCGTGGTTCAGTTGCGTGGGCGCGGCGGCGGCGCTGGCGGTCGTGGAGCGGATCGGGGTCGCCCGGATCGGCGCGCACAACGTGGCGCTGGCCAACCGTTTCCTGGCCGGGCTGGGTCGCGCGCCGGGGGAGAGCGCGATCGTGACCGTCGACGTGCCCGGCGCCGAGCGGCGCCTGAAGGCGGCGGGCGTCCGCGCCGCGGTGCGGGCCGGTCGCGTGCGGGCCTCATTCCACGCGTACTCCACGGAGGCCGATGTGGACATGGCCCTCGACGCGCTCGTGTGACCGCCCACACTTTTGAATACGAGACGGTTCCGTATCGCTAGGTGGCGGCGTAGCGTCATTGCCGGCAATACGAGACTGTTCCGTTTCGGGGGGAGCACGCCAAGTGCAGCCGCAAGCCAACACCGGACATCCCAGGCGCTGGGCCATCCTGGGCGTCCTCGTCGTCAGCCTTCTCGTGGTGGTGCTCGACAACACCGTGCTCAACGTGGCGCTGCGCACGCTCGCCGACCCGGTGCACGGTCTGGGGGCCAGCCAGGGCGAGCTGGAGTGGTCGATCAACTCGTACACACTGGTCTTCGCCGGTCTGCTCTTCACCGCCGGCGTGCTCGGCGACCGGTTCGGTCGCAAGCGCATGCTCAGCATCGGGCTCGTGGTCTTCGGGCTGGCGTCGCTGCTCTCCGCGTACGCGCAGACGGCCGACCAGCTGATCTGGGCCCGCGCGCTGATGGGCGTGGGGGGTGCCGCGATCATGCCGGTGACCCTGTCGATCATCTCGAACGTCTTCGACCCGCGCGAGCGGGCCCGCGCCATCGCGATCTGGTCCGGCTCGGTCGGCCTGGCGATCGCGATCGGACCGATCCTCGGCGGCGCGTTGCTGGAGTCGTTCTGGTGGGGCTCGGTCTTCCTGATCAACGTGCCGGTCGTGGCGGCGGGGCTGATCGCGGTGGCGCTGATGGTGCCCGAGTCGCGCGACCCGCGCCCCGGGAAGATCGACGTCGTCGGCGTGCTGCTCTCGGTCGTGGGCCTGGTCGCCCTCTCGTACGGCATCATCGACGGTGGTGAGCACGGCTTCGGCCGGCCGGTCGTCTGGGTCTCGATCGTGGGCGGCCTCGCGGTGCTCGCGGCCTTCGTGGCGTACGAGCGGCGCATCGAGTTCCCGTCCCTGGACGTGCGCCTCTTCCGGGTCCCGCGGTTCGCGGCTCCGGTGGCGCTGATCGGCCTGGTCTTCTTCGCCGCCATGGGTGTGTTCTTCTTCAGCGCCTTCTACCTGCAACTGGTGCGCGGCTTCAGCCCGCTGGAGACCGGCCTGATGATGCTGCCGTTCGCGGTGGCGCAGATGGCCTTCGCGCCGCGCAGCGCGACCATGGTCCGGCGGTACGGCGCCAAGACCGTCTCCGCGGTCGGCCTGGCGCTCACCGCGGTCGGCATGGGCGGTTTCGCGTTCCTCGGTGTGCACACGCCGATCTGGGTCGCGCTGGTGCTCTTCTTCGTCCAGGGCGTCGGGATGGCCAACATCATGCCGCCGGCGATGGAGTCGATCATGTCGTCGCTGCCCCGTGAGCGGGCCGGCGTCGGGTCGGCGGTGGCCAACACCATCCGTCAGGTCTCCGGCGCGCTGGGCGTGGCGGTGCTGGGCTCGGTGCTCGCCGGCGTGTACCGCGGCGAGATCAGCGGTGCCACGCAGGCGCTGCCGGCCCAGGCCCGCGACGCCGTGGAGGAGTCGATCTCCGGGGCGTACGGCGTGGCCGATCGGCTCGGCCCGGCCGGCGGCGCGGTGATCGACGCGGCGAACGGCGCGTTCGTCACCGCCATGCACTGGACCGCCGGGATCGGCGCGGTCGTGGCCGCGCTCGGGGTGCTGATGGTGGTGCGCTGGATGCCGGGCAAGTCGGCGCCGGAGCCGCAGGTCACGGACGCGCCGGCCGAGCCTGAGCTGGCAGCGGCCTCCTAGGATCGGTCAGAATGCCTGCCATGACCTCCGCTGTCGAGAGTGCTCCGCGGTCGCCCGGGCGACCGCGGAGCGCCCGCGCGGACGAGGCGATCATCGAGGCGGTGCTCGACCTGCTCGCCGAGGGGAGCACGATCGAGTCGCTGTCGATCGAGGCGATCGCGGCCAGGGCGGGCGTGGGCAAGGCGACCATCTACCGGCGGTGGTCGGGCAAGCAGGCGCTGCTGGTCGACGCGCTGCGCTCGCTGAAGGGCGACCCGCCCACCCCCAAGGGCGAGTCGGTCCGCGATGACCTGGTGCTGCTGATGCGCGGCGTGGGGCACAATCCCGACCCGCGGGCGTCCAAGATCATGCCGTGCCTCGTGCCGGAGGCGCGCCGCAGCCCCGAGCAGTACGCGCTCTACCAGGAGCTCGTGCAGCCCCGCCGGGAGCTGACGCGCGAGGTGCTGCGCCGCGGCGTGCGCACCGGTGAGCTCCGCGCCGACCTCGACATCGAGGTGGCCATGGTGATGCTGACCGGCCCGGTGCTGATGCAGAAGATCCTCAAGTGGCACCCCGAGATCGACGAGGACGACCTCCCCGAGCGGGTGGTCGACACGCTCCTGGCCGGGCTTGCGCCGTCCTGAGGCCGCCACACGCTAGGGTGTCGAACACACGTACGTGCTGGTTGGAGCGGGAGGGGGTCGTCGCGTGCGCGTGCTCGGCGTCGACCCGGGACTGACCCGGTGCGGGGTCGGCGTCGTGGAGGGCGTGCCCGGCCGGCCGTGCACGCTGGTCGCCTACTACGTCGTCTACACCGACCCCGCTGACGACCTCGCGCTGCGGCTGCTCCACCTCGACCGCTCGCTCACCGGCCTGGTCGCCGAGCACAAGCCGCGGAGCGTGGCGGTCGAGCGCGTGTTCAGCCAGCACAATGTACGCACCGTGATGGGCACCGCCCAGGCCAGCGCCATCGCCGTACTCGCCGGCGCGCGGGCCGGGCTGCCGGTCAGCACATACACGCCGAGCGAGGTCAAGGCGGCCATCACCGGGTCGGGCCAGGCGGACAAGGCGCAGGTCACGTCGATGGTGACCCGCCTGCTGAGGCTGGACGCGCCGCCCCGCCCGGCAGACGCGGCCGACGCCCTCGCGCTGGCCATCTGCCACGTCTGGCGCGGCGGCACGCGTTCGAAGCTGGAGGCCGCCGCCTCCCGGCAGCGCCGCACGGCGACAGCGAGTGAGCATCGCAGGGAGCGCCAGCGACCGAGGAGCGGAGCGAGCGCGGAGCCGAGCCACAGGACGCCGCGCTTCGACAGCGAGTGAGCATCGCAGGGAGCGCCAGCCGCCCCGGAGCGGGGCGAGTGCGAAGCCGGGCCATCGACGACTGAGGGGAGCGAGATGATCGCCAGCGTGCGGGGACTTGTCGCGGCGGTGTCGCCCGACGGCGCCGTGATCGAGGTCGGCGGGGTCGGCCTCGCCGTGCACTGCGCCCCCGGCACGCTCGCCGGGCTGCGGCCGGGCGCCGAGGCGCGGCTCGCCACCAGCCTGGTCGTCCGGGAAGACTCGCTCACCCTGTACGGCTTCGCCGACGACGAGGAGAAGCACCTCTTCGAGCTGCTCCAGACCGCGAGCGGCGTCGGGCCCCGGCTGGCGCAGGCGGTCCTGGCCGTGCACTCGCCCGAGACGGTCCGCCGGGCCATCGCCACCGGCGACACCGCGACGCTGACCCGCGTGCCCGGGATCGGCAAGAAGGGCGCCGAGCGGCTGGTCCTGGAGCTGCGCGACCGGATCGGCCCGGTGGCGGTGGGCACCGAGGAGAGCGCCGGCGTGCTGGTCGGCGCCTGGCAGGAGCAGGTGCGGCAGGGGCTGGTCGGGCTCGGCTGGACCGCCGCCCAGGCCGACCAGGCGGTGGCGGCGGTCGCGGAGACCGTCGACGGCACCACGCCGCCCGTACCGGTCCTGCTCAAGCAGGCCATCCGCCTGCTCGGTAAGACGCGATGACCCCGCGGGGCGGCACCGCGCCGCGCCGGGGAGGCCGGACATGAGCGAGCGGAGCGAGCGAACCATCAAACTCAGCGCGTGTGGAGCCTCATGCCCGCCCGCAGCGAAGCGAGGACGGGCATGAGCGAGGCCGAGGGGATGATGTCCGCCTACGCGTCCGAGGCGGAGCGCGACGCCGAGGTCAGCGTCCGCCCGAAGCGGCTGGCCGACTTCATCGCCCAGCACCGGGTACGCGACCAGCTCGACCTGCTGCTGCGCGGCGCGATGGGGCGCGGCGCGCCGCCCGACCACATCCTGCTCTCCGGGCCGCCCGGCCTCGGCAAGACCACGCTGGCCAACATCGTGGCCGCTGAGCTGGGCGTGGGCATCCGGGTCACCAGCGGGCCGGCGATCGAGCGCTCCGGCGACCTGGCCGCGATCGTGACCAGCCTCGCCGAGGGCGACGTGCTCTTCATCGACGAGATCCACCGGATCGCCAAGCCGGCGGAGGAGCTGCTGTACAGCGCGATGGAGGACTTCCGGGTCGACGTGGTGGTGGGCAAGGGGCCCGGCGCCACCGCGATCCCGCTCGACGTCGAGCCGTTCACACTGGTCGGCGCCACCACGCGGTCGGGGCTGCTGACCGGGCCGATGCGCGATCGGTTCGGGTTCGTCGCGCACCTCGACTTCTACTCCGCCGACGACCTGCGCGTGCTGCTGCACCGGTCGGCGCGGATCCTGGGCGTGCCGATCACCGAGGAGGGGGCGACCGAGATCGCCGGTCGGTCGCGTGGCACGCCCCGCATCGCCAACCGGCTGCTGCGGCGGGTCCGCGACTTCGCCGAGGTACGCGCCGAGGGCGTGGTCAACCTGGAGACCGCCAGGGCCGCCCTCCAGGTGTACGACGTCGACAGCCTCGGCCTCGACCGGCTCGACCGGGCGGTGCTGACCGCGCTGGTCGACTCGTTCCGGGGCGGGCCGGTGGGGCTCTCCACGCTCGCGGTCGCGGTGGGGGAGCAGCCCGACACGGTGGAGGAGGTGTGCGAGCCGTTCCTGGTGCGGGCCGGGCTGCTGGCGCGTACGCCCCGGGGCCGGGTCGCGACCGAGGCAGCCTGGCATCATCTCGGGCGAAATCCACCAAATGGTACGTTCGGTAGCGGTGCCGGGGCGGCACCCGACCTGTTTTCGGCCGAGCCATAGCCATCCCTGGATATCCCGTGATCTGAACGTGATCTGTGCCAAGTTCGGTGTTCACAGGTGCAGGGATTAGACTTCGCCGCGATCCGTACAGGATGTGAGATCACGCCTGCGCTTGGTGCCGTCGTGCCGAGCGTGGGTCAACTTGGAAGGTCATTTATCGTGTCTTTGGCAGCAGACTCCGGCGGTGGCGCCGGCAGCTTCATGCCGATTCTCATGATCGTCCTGCTGTTCGGCGTCATGTACTTCATGATGATCCGCCCGCAGCAGAAGCGTCGCCGCGAGGCGGAGCAGATGCAGTCGAGCCTCGGCCCGGGTGCCGAGGTCGTGACGATCGGGGGCCTCTACGGCCACGTCGTGAGCGTCGACGACGACACCGTCACGCTCGAGGTCGCGCCCGGCGTGCAAAACCGCTACGCCCGCCCGGCCATCGCCCGCGTGGTCAACGGTGGCGAGCCGCCGACCCCGCCCGCGGCGGAGAAGATCATCGACGAGTCCGGCGCCAAGGACTAGCACCACGGCGGGTGGCGCCCCCACACTGCCCGCCCGATCCTGCCCAGCCGCAGCCGGCCCGCCGGCCGGCCCACCTCGAGACCGCACAGGAGACCGACAGCCGTGGCACCACCTCAGGGTCAGATGCGCCCAGGGCGGCAGCTGGCCGTGCTCGCTCTGCTCTTCGTCGTCCTCTACCTCCTGGTCTTCCTCGGTGGTAGCGGCAGCATCCAGAATCGGCTGGAGCCCAAGCTCGGCCTCGATCTCATCGGCGGCAGCCGGGTGACCTACACGGCCACCACGGCCAACGGGCAGGCGCCCCCGTCCGACCAGCTCGAGGAGGCCCGCCAGATCATCGAGAGCCGCGCAAACGCGTACGGCGTCTCCGAGGCCGAGGTGGTCACCGAGGGCGACCGCAACATCGTCGTCTCGCTGGCCGGCGAGAGCGACGACGCGCTGGCCAACCTCGGGCAGGCGGCGGAGCTGCGGTTCCGCAAGGTTCTCAAGATCACGGCTGACACGGCGGCGGCCGCGGCGGCGCCGACGGAGAGCGCCGCGCCCACGCCGGGCGCGACGCCGACGCCGTCCGGCAGCGCCGCGGCGACCGACCCGACGCCGAGCGCCTCGGCGAGCGGCGGCCAGGGTGGCGGCACCCCGGCCCCGTCCGGCTCGGCGACGCCCGAGCCCACGCCGAGCGCGACCGGCACGGCGGCACCTCCGGCCGGCGGCGAGGGCACGGCGAAGACGCCGGAGCAGCTCCTGGCCGACGCCAGGGCGAAGGTCGGCGAGGCGGGCTGGGCCGCGGCGAGCGCGCTGGAGAGCCCGCCCGACCTGAGCACCGACCCGACCGCGGCGCAGCAGTACCAGGGCTTCAGCAAGCTCACGCCGCAGGAGGTCGCGGTCCTCGACCCCAAGATGCAGTACAACGTGCCGACCATCAGCTGCGCCCAGCTCGACGGGCGGCCGCCGGGCTCCATCCAGGCCGCCGACAAGCAGGCGGTCTCCTGTGAGATGGGCGCGCAGAAGATGATGCTCGACGTGGCGAAGGTGCTCGGCACCGACGTCGGCGGGGCCAGCGGCGTGCTCGACCAGCAGCAGGGCGAGTGGGTCGTCTCGCTCGACTTCACCGGCCAGGGCCAGCGGAAGTGGACCGCGCTGACCCGCGAGGCGTTCGAGAACACCGGCGGCGGCTGTGACGCCTCCGCCCTCGGCGACCAGGGCAAGTGCCGCGTCGCGGTGGTGCTCGACAACGAGGTGATCTCCTCGCCGGAGATCCAGGGCGTGCTCACCGGCGACTCGCAGATCACCGGCAGCTTCAACGCCAAGAGCGCCAACGAGCTCGCCGGCAAGCTGCGCTACGGCGCGCTGCCGCTGACTTTCACCCAGCAGGAGGTGCAGAACGTCTCCGCGACGCTCGGCACCGAGCACCTGCGCGCCGGTCTGCTGGCCGCGGGCATCGGCATGGCCCTGGTCATCATCTACTCGTTCTTCTACTACCGCCTGCTCGGCACCGTGATCTTCCTGAGCCTGGTGCTGTCGGGTCTGCTGGTCTTCGGCGCGCTGATCGTGCTCGGCCGGCAGATCGGCTACACGCTCAACCTCGCCGGCATCGCGGGCTTCATCGTGTCGCTCGGTGTGGCGGCGGACTCGTTCGTCATCTACTTCGAGCGACTAAAGGACGAGATACGCGAGGGTCGAAGTCCGCGCAGCGCGGTGCCGCGCGCGTGGGTCCGCGCCCGCCGCACGATCATCTCGGCCAACGCCATCACGCTCATGGCGGCCGTGGTCCTCTACATCGTCTCCGTCGGCACGGTGAAGGGCTTCGCCTTCGCCCTCGGCCTCGCCACGATCCTCGACCTTGTCGTCGTGTTCCTCTTCCGTCACCCGATCATGACGATGTTCGCGCGGACCCGTGCGTTCCTCTCGCCGCGGGTCAGCGGTCTCGGCCGGGTCCTGGAGAAAGATCCCGACGAGCAGCCGGGTACCCCCCGCAACCCGCGCGTGAAGGAGGCGTGACGCCATGAGCGGTCTCGCTACCCGGCTCTACAAGGGCCAGGCCGGCCTCAACATCGTCGGCCGGCGCAAGATCTGGTTCACGGTCACGGCGGTGGCCATGCTGATCGCCTTGACCAGCTTCCTGGCCCGTGGCTTCACGCTCGGCATCGAGTTCTCCGGCGGCAACGAGTTCCAGGTGCCGGCCTCGGTGGGCACGATCCAGCACGCCGAAGAGACCGTCCAGAGGGTGCTCGACGAGGTGCCCAACCCGGACGGCGAGACGCTGCACCTGGCCTCCACCCAGCAGGTCGGCGGCGGCGAGGGCACCTACCTGCTCCGTACCTCCGAGATGGAGCCGGAGCAGTCCGAGGCGGTCAAGGAAAGACTCGTCGAGGCGTTCGGCATCCCGGCCAGCGAGATCAGCAACAGCCGGGTGAGCGGCGCGTGGGGTGCCCAGGTGACCGAGCGGGCGCTGCTCGGCCTGGTCATCTTCATCGGCGTCGTGATGCTTTACCTGGTCGTCCGCTTCGAGTGGCGGATGGCGGTCGCCGCGGTCTCCTCGCTCCTCTTCGACCTGGTGATCACAGCCGGCGTCTACTCGCTGGTCGGTTTCGAGATCACCCCGTCGACGATCATCGGCTTCCTGACGATCCTCGGCTTCGCGCTGTACGACGTCGTCGTGGTCTTCGACAAGGTGCAAGAGAACACCAGAGGCATCACGGCGAGCAGCACGCAGACGTACTCCGAGGCGGCCAACCTGGCGGTCAACCAGACGATCATGCGGTCGATCAACACCGGCCTCGTCGCGCTGCTGCCTGTCGGTGGCCTGCTCTTCATCGGGGCCGGTCTCCTCGGCGCCGGTACGCTGCGCGACCTGGGTCTGGTGCTCTTCGTCGGCATGGGCCTCGGCGTCTACTCGTCGATCTTCTTCGCCACGCCGGTGCTGACCACCCTCAAGGGGTACGAGCCGAAGTACCAGGCGCACACGCAGCGGGTGCTCGCCCGGCGCGCGGCGATCGCCCGTGGCGACGTCGCGCCGAAGGCGACCCGCTCGCCGAAGCAGCCGACGCCGGAGGAGCCGCGCGACGAGGCCGAGGTGGCCGCGCTCGCCGGCGCCGCGCCGAAGGTGGGCGCCCGTCCGACCGCCAAGCGCCCGTCCGGCAACCGGGGCGGACGCTCGGGCAGCCGTCCGCGGGGCGGCAAGCGTCGCTGACGACGTGCCGGGGGCGTTCCTCAAGTCGTTCGAGCGGCTTGGGGGACGCCCTCGCTCATTTACACCACCGAAGGAGCGTGCGTGGCCGACCTCGCGGAGCTTGTGGCGAGCCGGATCATCGAGGTGCCCGACTTCCCCAAGCCGGGCATCATCTTCAAGGACCTGACCCCGCTGTTCGCTGACGGGCCGGCGTTCCGGCAGGTCATCGACGGGATCGTGGCACACTACGGCCCCGGCTCGTTCGACACCGTCGCCGGCATCGAGGCGAGGGGCTTCGTGATCGCGGCCGCCATCGCGTACGCCACGGGCGTCGGCGTCGTGCCGGTACGCAAGGGCGGCAAGCTGCCCCGCGAGACCCACCGTGCCTCCTACGAGCTCGAGTACGGCGAGGCGGCGCTCGAAGTGCACATCGACGCCTTCCTGCCGGGCCAGCGAGTGCTGGTGGTCGACGACGTACTCGCCACCGGTGGCACGGCCGCCGCGACGCTCGACCTGGTGGAGCGCGCCGGGGGAACAGTCGTCGGGTTCACGGTGTTGCTGGAGTTGTCCTTCCTGCCGGGTCGGGAGCGGATCGCACCGCGTGAGGTTCATGCCCTCCTGGCCGCCTAGGGCCCGGATCACCGTTTTTGTCGGGCGCGTTTCGTAGTCTCGCGCGACCTGGCGGAAACGTGACACGAGGCCCGGGGATCTGCCCTCGCGGATGGCCCGAATGGGGCGCCGACCTGGGCCGACGGGTAGGATTGCCTTCCGCGACCGGCCAGGAACGGTGCGGCGTGGGTAGCGGAGGGTGGTGCCGGCCGGATACGGTCGGTGCAATCCCCGGCGAGGTGTGAGGAGGCCGGTGTCTCAGGACGTCGCCCAATCAGTGGAGGGCAGCGTGCATCCAACTGACGAGGCGCAGCCCGGTCAGGAGGCGACGGCGACGGCTGCCAACAGCGCTCCCGCCGCGTCCGTCAACGGCGGCGCGGAGGGCGCCGGTGTGGTCGTCCCCTTCCCTTCGGCTGAGGTCGCCGCCGACCACCACGACGACGAGTCAGTCGAGTCGGCGCCCCCATCGGGGTGGGCCGGCGCGCCGACCGGGCGCCGGGTGCGCGCCCGGCTCGCCCGCTTCAACGCGCCCTGGCAGACCCCGCAGGTCAGCGAGGTGCTGGAGCCACTGATCGCCACTCACCGCGCGTGCCACCCCAAGGCGGACGCGCGGCTGTTGCAGCGCGCCTTCGATGTGGCTGCCCGGTGGCATTCAGGGCAATACCGCAAGTCCGGCGATCCATACATCACGCATCCACTCGCTGTCGCGACCATCCTGGCCAACCTGGGCATGGACACGACCACGCTGGTGGCCGCGCTGCTGCACGACACGATCGAAGACACCGACTACAACCTCGAGCAGATGCGCGCCGACTTCGGCGGCGAGGTGGCGCTGCTGGTCGACGGCGTGACCAAGCTCGACAAGGTCAAGCTCGGTGACGCGGCCAAGGCCGAGACGATCCGCAAGATGGTCGTCGCGATGGCCAAGGACCCGCGCGTGCTGGTCATCAAGCTCGCCGACCGCCTGCACAACATGCGCACCCTGACCTTCCTCCCGCGTCCGAAGCAGGAGCAGAAGGCGAAGGAGACGCTGGAGATCCTCGCCCCGCTGGCCCACCGCCTGGGCATGAACACGATCAAGTGGGAGCTTGAGGATCTCGCGTTCGGCACGCTGTTCCCCAAGCGGTTCGAGGAGATCAACCGGCTGATCGGCGAGCACCAGCCACAGCGTGACACGCTGCTGCGCCAGGTGACGCAGAAGGTCCAGCTGGACCTCAAGGCCGCGAAGATCAAGGCGGAGACGACCGGCCGCCCCAAGCACCTCTACTCGATCTACCAGAAGATGATCGTGCGGGGTCGCGACTTCAACGACATCTACGACCTGATCGGCGTCCGGATCCTGGTCGACACGGTGCGCGACTGCTACGCGGCGTTGGGGGTCATCCACGCCAACTGGCAGCCGGTGCCGGGCCGGTTCAAGGACTACATCGCGATGCCGAAGTTCAACATGTACCAGTCGCTGCACACCACCGTGATCGGCCCGACCGGCAAGCCGGTGGAGATGCAGATCCGCACGCTGGGGATGCACCGCACGGCGGAGTTCGGCATCGCGGCGCACTGGAAGTACAAGGAGCAGAAGGGCGCCACGATCGTCGGGCCGCCGGCCCACATCGACGAGATGACGTGGCTGCGGCAGCTGCTCGACTGGCAGCGGGAGGCGAGCGACCCGAGCGAGTTCCTCGACGCGCTCCGGTTCGACCTCTCCAGCCAGGAGGTCTACGTCTTCACGCCCAAGGGCGACGTGATCCCGCTGCCCACCGGGTCGACGCCGGTCGACTTCGCGTACGCGGTGCACACCGAGGTCGGCCACAAGTGCATCGGCGCGCGGGTCAACGGCAAGCTGGTGCCGCTGGAGTCGACGCTCTCCAACGGCGACGTGATCGAGATCTTCACGTCCAAGTCGGAGACGGCCGGCCCCTCGCAAGACTGGCTCGGCTTCGTCAAGAGCCCGCGGGCCCGCACCAAGATCCGGCAGTACTTCAACAAGGAGCGCCGCGAGGAGGCGATCGAGGCCGGCAAGGAGTCGATCGTCAAGGCGATGCGCCGCCAAGGGCTGCCGCTGACCCGCATGCTCACCACCGAAGCGCTGATGGCGATCGCCCGCGACCTGCATCTGGCCGACGTGGCGAGCCTGTACGCGGCGGTGGGGGAGAGTCAGGTCTCCGCGCCGTCGGTGGTGCAGCGCCTGGTCGCCGGATACGGCGGCGAAGAGGGCGCGGTCGAAGACATCGCCGAGACCGCGGTCGCCACTCGCCCGCCCCGCTCCCGCCAGTCCGTGCACGACCCGGGCGTGGTGGTGCGCGGCGTGAGCGACGTCTGGATCAAGCTGGCGCGTTGCTGCACGCCGGTGCCGGGCGACGCGGTGTTCGGCTTCGTGACCCGCTCGGGCGGCATCAGCGTCCACCGTGACGACTGCGCCAACGCCGAAGACCTCAAGGCTCAGCCCGACCGCCTGGTCGAGGTGACCTGGAAGCCGACGTCCGCGTCCACCTTCCTCGTGGCCATCCAGGTGGAGGCGCTCGACCGGCACAAGCTGCTGGCCGACGTGACGCGCGTGCTCTCCGACGAGCGCGTCAACATCCTCTCCGCGACGGTCACCACGACCCGCGACCGCGTGGCGGTGAGCCGCTTCTCGTTCGAGATGGCCGACCCCAAGCACCTGGGCCACCTGCTGGCCGCGGTGCGCAAGGTCGACGGCGTCTTCGACGCCTACCGGGTCACGTCAGGAGCTTGAGCTTGTAGCGGCTCTGGGCCGGGGATCCCGCTGTCGGGGTCGCCGGCCCACTCCATGACGGGGCAGTAGCCCAAATCTTGTCGTGAAGGCCGTGTCGGGCTGGCCCGGAGACGCGGAAACCGCCACGCCGAGGTGCGCGTGGCGGTTTCCGGGGTGTACGGGAGGGGTCAGGCCACCGTCAGGGCGTTGATGTTGATGTCGTCCTTGGGGTGACCGCCGCCCGGCTGGGGGTCGAACGCGCCGTCGTGGCCCTTCTCCGTCGCCTTCTTGATCACGTCGAGGCCGGCCTGGTCGACCTTGCCGATGATCGTGTAGTCGGGCTGGAGTTCGACGTCCTGGTAGATGAAGAAGAACTGGCTGCCGTTGGAGTCGGGGCCGCTGTTGGCCAGCGCGACCACGCCCGCGGGGTAGGCCGGGCGCTCGTTGGCGGGCAGGTACTCGTTGGCGTACCGGTACGAGGGGCCGCCGGTGCCGTCGCTGTCGCGGTAGCCCTTGCCCTTGGCGCTCGGGTCGCCGCACTGCAGCATGCCCGGGAACATGCGGTGGCACTTGGTGCCGTCGAAGAACTTCTTGCTCGCCAGGAACGAGAAGCTCTCCGCCGAACACGGGGACTTCGACAGGTCCATGTTGACGTTGATCTTGCCGAAGTTGGTGTCGACGGTCATCGTCTTGGTGCCCGTGTTGGCCGGCGAGGTGACCGGGGGAACGCCCACGTCCTTGGTGGTCTCGCTGCGCTCCTCCTTCGGCACCTCGTTCCACACGCAGCTCACCGGGCCGCCGGAGGCGTCGGCGGCGGGGGTGGTGGTGTCGTCGTCACCGGCGACGTTGACCAGCAGGACCACGCCGACCGCGAGCACCAGCACGGCCACCCCAGCGCCGATGCTCACCTGCCACTGGCGGCGCTTCCTGGCCGCCGCGGCGCGCTCGGCCATCTCTCTTTCGAGTCGGGCCCGCGCCGCGGCGCGCTGCCGCTCCCTTGTGGACGTCACGCTCTTCCTCCTGGGGTGTGGTGCTCCTACCTAAGCTTCTCAGGACTGACTGGCCGTCGCCGCGGGGGTGGGCGTCGCGGTGGCGGGCGAGTCGGACGCCGGGGCCGTGGGCTCGGGCGAGACGAGATCCATCTCGCCGACCGTCAGGCTCTGGATCGTGATGTCCTTCTCCGGCTTGACGTTTGCCCCCGAGCCGTTGTCGACCGTCTTGATCTGGCCGATCTTCTCCACGACGTCGAGGCCCGCGGTCACCTGGCCGACGATGGGGTACGCCGGCGACTCGGTCGGGCTGAAGTCCTTGAAGAAGATCAGGAACTGGCTGCCGTTTGTCCCCGGCGGGCTGCCGACCAGCGCCACCGTCCCCTTGGGGTAGACCGCCGGCTGGGCCGCGGCGGCCTCGGGCGACGGGGAGGGCTCGGGGGCGGAGGGGACGTTTTCGTTGTAGAACGAGTACGTCGGGCCGCCATGGCCGGTGCCGCTCGGGTCGCCGCAGCGCAGCGCGCCCTCGGCGGTGATCTCGTGGCACTTGGTGTTGTCGTAGAAGCCGTTGCCGGCCAGGTAGGCGAGGCTCGTGCTCGCGCACGGCGCGCTGGCCACGTCGAGCGAGACGGTGATCGGGGCGCCCTGGTCGGTCGTGATGGTCATCGGCCGCGTGCCGGTGGTCGGCAGGTCCTTGGTGGGCGGCAGGCCGGCGTCCTTGAGGTTGCTGTTGGCGGCGGCGTCCTGGGAGGTCCAGGTGCAGATGTCGGCGGCGGCCGTGTCGGTCGGCTCCGAGTCGAAGCCGCCGAGGACCCAGACGGTGCCGAACACGATCAGCACCAGCGCGAGCGCCGCACCGACGCCGGCCTGGATGCGCCGCTTGCGGCGGGTCTGCGCCGCCTTGCGGGCCATCTGCCGGTCGAACTTGGCCCGGGCCAGCTTGCGCTGCCGATCCTTGCTGGAAGCCACCTGCGCTCCCCTCCTCATCCGCGCGCCGCCGGAGCGGCGCGGCGCCGCGCCACGCGGCGACGCCCGAAACTGTGTAGCGCACGCCACACGGCGCCCGCCAGAGTGTACGGGTATCACCTGGGAAAGTCTTGGGCGAGGTTGCCCATTCTCAATCGGCCGTTATCAACACCGATAGGCTTGTGCACATGTTGGTGAAGGGGTTCCCGGCTGATGCGTTCGGCACCAACTGTTACGTGGTCGCAACAGGGCCGGGTGAGCAGTGTGTGGTGGTCGATCCTGGCATCGGGGTGATCGAGCGGCTTGACGCGCTGATCGAGGAGCATCGACTGCATCCCGCGGCCGTCCTCCTGACCCACGGGCACCTCGACCACACGTTCTCGGTGACGCCGGTGTGCGGGGCGCGCGGCGTGACGGCCTACATCCATCCGGACGACCGCGAGCTGCTGGCCGACCCGACCAAGGCGATCAATTCGATCGACCCCCGCACGCTGCTGGGCGGCCTGGAGTGGAGCGAGCCGGACGACGTCGCCGAGCTGGTCGACGGCGCGGTGGTCAGCATCGCGGGGCTGGAGTTCACCGTCGACCACGCGCCGGGGCACACGCGCGGCTCGGTGCTCTTGCGCGTGCCGGGGCCGGAGTCGGTCGAGGTCTGCCTCTCCGGCGACGTGCTCTTCGCCGGCTCGGTCGGCCGCGTCGACCTGCCCGGCGGCAGCATGGACGCGATGATCACGAGCCTGCGCGACAAGATCCTGCCGCTCGCCGACGAGACCGTCGTGCTGCCCGGCCACGGTCCCGCGACCACGATCGGGCGCGAGCGTGCCACCAACCCGTACCTCCTACAACTCGCCAAGGCTGGAACCGTTCTATGAGCAAGCCGACGCCGATCTCCGGATTTCCCGAGTGGCTGCCGCCGCAGCGGATGATCGAGCAGTACGTCATCGAGCGCATCCGGCGCACCTTCGAGCTGTACGGCTTCGCGCCGCTGGAGACGCGCGCCGTCGAGCCGCTGGACCAGCTGCTGCGCAAGGGGGAGACATCCAAGGAGGTGTACGTCCTGCGCCGCCTCCAGGCCGCCGAGGGCGACATCGACGAGGACACGCTGGGGCTGCACTTCGACCTCACGGTGCCGTTCGCCCGGTTCGTGCTTGAAAACGCCGGGAAGCTGCACTTTCCCTTCCGCCGCTACCAGATCCAGAAGGTGTGGCGGGGGGAGCGGCCGCAGGAGGGGCGCTACCGGGAGTTCCTCCAGGCGGACATCGACGTGGTCGACCGCGACACGCTGCCGTTCCACTACGAGGCCGAGATGCCGCTGGTGCTCGGTGACGCGCTGGGCGGCCTGCCGATCCCGCCGGTGCTGGTGCACGTCAACAACCGCAAGGTGTGCGAGGGCTTCTACCGGGGCCTCGGGCTGACCGACCCGGAGGCCGCGCTGCGCGCCGTCGACAAGCTCGACAAGATCGGTCCGGAGAAGGTCGCCGAGCTGCTCGCCGAGACCGCCGGCGCGAGCGACGCCCAGGCCAAGGCGTGCCTGCGCCTCGCCGAGATCTCCGCGCCGGACGCGTCCTTCGCCGACCAGGTGCGCGCGCTGGGCGTCAGCCACCCCCTGCTCGACGAGGGCCTGGAGGAGCTGGTACGCGTCGTCGAGGTCGCCGCCGAGCACGCGCCCGGCCTCTGCGTCGCCGACCTCAAGATCGCGCGTGGGCTCGACTACTACACGGGCACGGTCTACGAGGCGACGCTGAGCGGCTTCGAGCGCTTCGGCTCGGTCTGCGCCGGCGGGCGGTACGACAACCTCGCCTCCGCCGGCAACGACCGCTTCCCGGGCGTGGGCATCTCGATCGGCGTGACCCGGATCCTCGGCCTGCTCTTCGGGGCGGGCGCGCTCACGGTCAGCCGCTCGGTGCCGACGAGCGTGCTGGTCGCGCTGCCGGCCGAGGAGCGCCGCCGCGACTGCGACCGGATCGCGGCCGCGCTGCGTGGGCGCGGGATCGCCACGGAGGTCGCGCCGAGCGCCGCCAAGTACGGCAAGCAGATCCGGTTCGCCGAGCGGCGGGGCATCCCGTTCGTGTGGTTTCCGGGGGGCGACGGCGAGGCCGACACGGTCAAGGACATCCGCTCCGGCGACCAGGTCGAGGCCGACTCCACCGCGTGGACCCCGCCCGCCGGCGACCTGCGCCCCGCGATCGCCGGGGCCTAGCGCGCCGTTCACCGGGTCACCGGCGCACCTTCGGCCACCGGTCGCCCGGCCTTCGGCGAAGCCGGCAAAGGTCGCTTAGCGCCGCGCCCAGAGGATCTATTACCAAGGGAAGACCTGGGCTACCGCGATGCCCGCCGCGCTCCAGACCGCCGCTCCCGCGGCCGCACCCTTCGCGGTCCACGACCAAACCCCGCACTCGCCTGCGGCATCCCGCTCAGGGGGCTCGCGCGTGTCCACACCGGCCCTTATTGCCACGCCGCCGCCCGGCCTGGTCGCTTCGCAAGGGGCTATGTCAGGGACATAGACCCTTGCGGCCGGTTTGAAAGGGCTATGTCCCCGACATCGCCCACGCACCCCGCCGAGGTCGGGCGCGGCTGGCCCACCGGCCTCGGCGTACACGCCACGAGCCGCGCATCCGGCGCCCGTCCCGGGGGTTGGGCGCACCGGTGCGCCCAGCTCGACAGCTTCTCCCACACACGACACCAGGTCCGAACGCGGCCCAGCCCTCGCGACCACCTCGACCCCGAAACCGCTCCAAGCTCCGGGAGCAGCGCCACGCTCCACGGGCACACGATCTGCTGCTGGGACATGCCGCCGAGCAGCTCCGCCTCTCGCTTGAGCTGGGCGGGGAAGAGGTCGTCGACGACCCGTTCTCCCTCGGGAGTGAGGCTGACGATGGCCGCCCCCGGTCGGAGGGGCTGGCGCGGCGGCTGATGAGGGCGCGCCGCTCCAGTTTGCCCGAGGGTGTTGCTCACGGCCGCGCGGGAGAGGTTCATCCGTCGGGCCAGCTGACGGGCGATGACCGGCTGGCCGGCCCCGGAGATCACGACCAGCATGTCCAGCTCCGCGGCGAGGTGAAGATCAGCGGCGCGGGGCGGGGGCGCCGTCCAGCGCCCCCACCAGGAGTCGCAGGAGGTCGGCCAGGTGGCCACGCTCCTCGCACCCCATGGGGAGCTGGTCCCAGGCGGCGCGCACGGCGCGCGTGACACGGTCGTGGGTCGTGCGGCCGCGCGGGGTCATGTAGGCGCGGATGCGCCGGCGGTCGATCGGGTCGATGCGGCGATAGACGAGGTTTTCGTCGACGAGGTGGTCGACGAGCTTGGTGAGCGTGCCGGGCGGGAGGAAGGCGAGCTCGGCGATCTCGGTCATCGGATGGCCGGCGCCGTCGGCGAGGATGCAGAGCACGCGCCACTCGTCGGGTGAGCGGCCCTGCTCGTCGAGCACCTCGCGCAGCCGCCGGGAGAGCAGCCGCTCGGCTCGCGTGACTAGCTGCACGACCTCCTCGGGCGCGACGACCCGCGAAGAAACCGGCGGCACTGGCATCGGCCCATGCTACAGATCGGCCGCAGGTCCCGGCAGGCTCTGGTTTTGCGGGCTGGGCCCGGAAATCATGGCGCCATGTCGATTGTCGACCGCGCGGCGGTGAACGTCGCGCTGGTCTATCCGATGCGGGGTCCGGCCGGCATGTTCGGGCCGACCTGCGAGCTGTGCGCCCGGCTCGCCGCGGAGGAGATCAACGAGGCCGGCGGCGTGCTCGGCCGGGAGCTGCGGCTCGTGCCGGTCGACGGCGGCGCGCCGCCCGAGCAGGTCGCCGCCGAGGTCGAGGCGCTGGTGCGGATGGGGGCGGTCGACGGGATCACCGGCTGGCACATCTCGTCGGTGCGGCAGGCGGTCGCGCCGCGGGTCGCCCACCTGGTGCCGTACGTGTACACCGCGCTCTACGAGGGCGGCGAGCGCACCGCCGGCGTCTTCATGACCAGCGAGACCCCCGCCGACCAGCTGCTGCCAGCGATGCGCCTGCTCGCGCGGGAGCGCCGGGTCCGCCGGTGGTACGTGGTGGGCAACGACTACGTGTGGCCGCGCCGCACCGCCCGCCAGGCGAGGCGGTACGCGGTCGACTGTGGCGGGCGGGTCGCCGGCGAGACCTACCTGCCGCTCGGCACGCACGACTACCGTGACGTGCTGCGGCGGATCGAGCAGAGCGGCGCCGACGCGGTGGTGATGCTGCTGGTGGGGAGCGACGCGGTGCGCTTCAACCGGGCCTTCGCACGGTCCAATCTGGACGCCCGATGCCTGCGCCTCTCCACGCTCATGGACGAGAACATGCTGCTCGCCAGCGGCTCCCGGGCGACCGCCGGCCTCTACAGCACGGCCGGGTTCTTCGCGGGGCTGGTGACCCAGGAAAATCTCGACTTCCACGGGCGGTACGCGCGCCGCTTCGGCGTGGAGGCGCCGCCGCTGGGCAGCCTGGGGGAGTCCTGCTACGAGGGGGTCCGGCTGCTCGCCGCGCTGATCGGCGAGGCGGGCACGCTCGACGTGCGGGCGATCGGGGCGAGCGCCGAGTCGGTGTCGTACGAGGGGCCGCGCGGCCGGGTCTGGATGCGCGACCGCCACCTGCGCCAGCGGATTTACCTGGCGGAGGCGGATGCGCTGGAGTTCACAGTGGTCGCCGAGCTGACCACTTGACACTGTAGACGGCTGTCGAGATACTTCCTGTGGGAAGTATCGGCAATAGTTAATCGCCTGTGCAAAGGTTCGGGAGACCTTTGTGCGGGCATTTTTTTATGCGGACGCGGAGCTATGCCGGAAACAGGCTCTTAAGGGCCGGGAAATGCCTCCGCAACGAACCTCGCAGACGCTGACCGTGCATTCCGGCCCCCGGTGTAGTGGCGCCGAATCCCCTGGTGCGGAGGTTCTGATGTTCGATATTCGCGGGCGCTGGAAAGGTGCCCTGCTGCCGCTCGCGGCGGTTCTGGCGCTATCGGCGTGTGGCAGTAGGACGGGCGAGAACGAGTCGACCAGCGGCGCGGTCGCGGACACGTCCGGCGACACGGTGAAGGTGGGTCTGCTCAACTCCCTATCCGGCACGATGGCGATCAGCGAGGTCACCGTGCGTGACTCCATCAAGCTGGCCGTGGAGGAGATCAACGCATCCGGTGGCGTGCTCGGCAAGAAGCTCGAGCCGATCAGCGAAGACGGCGCCTCGGACTGGCCGACCTTCGCCGAGAAGGCGGAGAAGCTCATCCGCGAGGACAAGGTGGCCGCGGTCTTCGGCTGCTGGACCTCGGCCAGCCGGAAGGCGGTCAAGCCGGTCTTCGAGGAGAACAAGGCGCTGCTCTTCTACCCCGTGCAGTACGAAGGGCTGGAGCAGTCGCCGTACATCTTCTACACCGGCGCCACCACCAACCAGCAGATCGTGCCCGGACTCGACTACCTCAAGTCGCAGGGCAAGACGAGCGTCTACCTGGTGGGCAGCGACTACGTCTTCCCGCGTACCGCCAACAAGATCATCAAGGCGTACGCCGCGGCGAACGGGATGACCGTCCTCGGCGAGGACTACGCGCCGCTCGGCTCCACGGAGTTCGGCACGATCGTCAACAAGGTCAAGGCATCCAAGGCGTCGGCTGTCTTCAATACGTTGAACGGTGACAGCAACGTCGCCTTCTTCAAGGAGTACAAGTCGGCGGGGCTCACCGCGGCCTCGATGCCGGTGGTCTCCGTGTCGATCGCCGAGGAGGAGGTCAAGAGCATCGGCACGCAGTACCTCGACGGCCAGCTCACCGCCTGGAACTACTACCAGACCACGCCCGGCGCGGCGAACGACAAGTTCGTGAAGGCGTACAAGGCCAAGTACGGGCAGGACAAGCCGACGAGCGACCCGATGGAGGCCGCGTACGTGTCGGTGTACCTGTGGAAGGCCATGGTCGAGAAGGCCGGCTCATTCGACGTGGCCGCGGTCAAGTCCGCCTCCGACGGCGTGACGTTCGAGGCGCCCGAAGGGCTGGTCACAGTCGACGGCGCCACGCAGCACATCTACAAGACCGCGCGCATCGGCAAGGTGGGCGGCGACGGCCTGATCACCGAGGTGTGGAACTCCGGCGAGCCGGTCAAGCCGGACCCCTACCTCAAGGGCTACCCCTGGGCCACCGGCCTTTCGTGACACCAGTGCCCGCCGGGCTCCGGCCCGGCGGGCCTCTTGACTGGGAGGCCCGCTGAATGACGGTCATCGTCAGCCAACTCTTCACCGGCGTCAGCATCGGCGCGGTGCTGCTGCTCATCGCGCTCGGCCTGGCGCTCACCTTCGGCCAGATGGGCGTCATCAACATGGCGCACGGCGAGTTCATCATGGCCGGCGCCTACACCGTGTACGTGCTCCAGAACGTCATCACCGACGCCGGCTTCTCGCTGCTCGTGGCGCTGCCGGTGGCGTTCGGCGTGGCCGGGCTGATGGGCGTGCTGCTGGAACTCCTGCTCATCCGGCGCCTCTACGCGCGGCCGCTGGACACGCTGCTGGTCACCTGGGGCGTCTCGCTGATCCTCCAGCAGCTCGCCCGGGACATCTTCGGCGCGCCCAACGTGCAGACCCGCGCGCCCGACCTCCTCACCGGCAATATCAAGATCACAGACGACCTGGTATTCAGCAACAACCGCCTCTTCATCCTGACCCTGGCCGTGCTCGCGGTCGTGGCGCTGACACTGGCGCTGCGGTTCACCTCGCTCGGCCGGCGGATCCGGGCGGTGGTGCAGAACCGCGACCTGGCGGCCGTCTCCGGCATCCCCACCGGCCGGGTCGACCGGGTCACGTTCTTCATCGGCTCGGGGCTGGCGGGCGTGGCCGGCGTCGCGCTCACCCTGCTCGGCCCGATCGGCCCGACCATGGGCACCAACATCATCATCGACGCGTTCCTGGTCGTGGTGGCGGGCGGCATCGGGCACCTGAAGGGCAGCGTGATCGTGGCGTTCGCGCTCGGCACGCTCCAGTCGCTCGTCGAGTACTCCACCACGGTCAGCGTCGCGAAGGTGCTCGTCTTCGTCGCGATCGTGGCCTTCCTCCAGTGGCGGCCGCAAGGGCTGTTCACGTTGCGTACGCGGAGCCTGGCATGAAATTCTCCTGGCGCGCCGGTGCCGGCTTCGCGGTCGGCGCGGTCCTCCTCTTCGCCGTCGCACCCTTCGCGCTCTCCGACTTCCGGCTCAGCCTGCTCGCCAAGTACCTGTGCCTCGCCATGGTGGCGGTCGGCATCGGCCTGGCCTGGGGACGCGGCGGCCTGCTAACGCTCGGGCAGGGCGTCTTCTTCGGTCTCGGCGGCTACGCGATGGCCATGCACATGAAGCTCGCCGACGCCGGCCCCGGGCAGATGCCCGACTTCATGCAGCTCTACGGCCAGCTCGACGCGCTCCCGTGGTGGTGGCGGCCATTCGCCAACCCGTGGTTCGCGCTGCCGGCGACGGTACTGCTGCCGATGCTCGTGGCGTTCCTGCTCGGGTCGCTGGTCTTCCGGCGGCGCGTGCGGGGCGCGTACTTCGCCATCCTCAGCCAGGCGCTCGCCGCAGCGATGGCGATCCTCCTCATCGGACAGCAGGGCACCACCGGCGGCACCAACGGCCTCACCGACTTCCAGGGCTTCTTCGGGTACGACCTGGACGACCCGGTCAACCAGCGGATGGTCTACTTCATCGTGGCGGGCGTGCTGCTCCTGCTGCTGGTGATCGCGCGGCAGCTCATGCGGTCCCGGTACGGCGAGCTGCTCGTGGCGGTGCGCGACGGCGAGGAGCGGGTCCGCTTCCTCGGCTACAACCCGGCCAACGTCAAGCTCGTCGCGTACGTCACCGCCGCCGGCATGGCCGGGATCGCGGGGGCGCTGTTCGTACCGGCGGTCGGCATCATCAACCCGGCGCTGATCGGGATCGTGCCGTCGATCGAGTTCGTGATCGGCGTGGCGGTGGGCGGCCGGGCGTCGCTGCTCGGCCCGGTGCTGGGCGCGGTCGCGGTGGCGTGGGCCAAGACGACGCTCTCCGAGGAGTTCCCGGGCGCCTGGACGTACCTCCAAGGGCTGCTGTTCGTGCTGGTCGTGGCGTTCCTGCCGGGCGGCCTGGCCTCGCTCGTACGCCTGGTCCGCCGACGCCGCCCGCCGCCCGATCCGGCGCCGGTCTCGCCGGCTCCCGCGGTCGTTCCCTCCGGACAGGCGGTGTCGGCATGAGCGGCCTCGTGGTCCGGGACCTGCGTGTGGTGTTCGACGGGTTCGTGGCGGTCGACGGGGTGGACCTGGAGGTGGCACCGGGAGACATCCGGTTCCTGATCGGGCCCAACGGCGCAGGCAAGACCACGCTCGTCGACGCGGTCACCGGCCTCGCCCGCGCCAGCGGCTCGGTGCGCTTCGGCGACCACGAGCTGCTCGGGCGGCCGGTGCACCGGATCGCGCGGATGGGCGTGGGGCGCACGTTCCAGGCGGCGACGGTCTTCGAGGAGCTGACCGTGCTGCAGAACCTCGACATCGCGGCGGGGGCGGGGCGCTCTTTTTGGACGCTCGCGCGGCGGCGGCGCGACGTTCCGGCGGCCGTCTCCGAGGCGCTGGAGACGATCGGGCTCGCCGCTCTCCGCGACCGGCCCGCGGGCGCGCTGGCGCACGGGCAGAAGCAGTGGCTGGAGATCGGCATGCTGCTCGTACAGGACGTGAAGCTGCTGCTGCTCGACGAGCCGGTCGCCGGCATGAGCCACGACGAGCGGGACGCCACCGGCGAGCTGCTGCGGGTCGTGAGCGCCGACCGCACGGTGGTGGTGATCGAGCACGACATGGACTTCATGCGCAACTTCGCCAACACCGTGACCGTGCTGCACGCCGGCAAGGTGCTCAGCGAGGGCTCGGTCGCGCAGGTGCAGGCCGATCCGGCGGTGCAGCAGGTGTACCTGGGGGTGGCGTGATGTTGGAGATCGACGGCGTCCAGGTGGGGTACGGCCGCAGCCTGGTCCTGCACGGCGTCTCGCTCGCCGTGCCCGAGGACGGCGTGGCAGCGGTGATGGGGCACAACGGCGCCGGCAAGAGCACGCTGCTGCGGGCGGCGATCGGGCTGCTCAAGCCACGCACCGGGCGAGTGCTCCTCGACGGCGTGGACGTGACCCGGCTGGCGCCGCACGAGCGGGTGGCGCGCGGCATGGCGTACGTGCCGCAGGGCCAGCAGTCCTTCCCGCACCTCACCACCGCGGAGAACCTCCAGCTGATCGCCGACTCGCGGCCGAACGGCAAGGTGGCGATGGCCGACGCGCTGGAGCTCTTCCCGGCGCTGCGCGGCCTGATGGGGCGGCGGGCGGGGCTGCTGTCGGGCGGGCAGCGGCAGCAGCTGGCCATCGCGCGGGCGCTGATCACGTCACCGCGGCTGCTCCTGCTGGACGAGCCGACCGAGGGGATCCAGCCGTCCGTGGTCGCCGAGATCCAGGAGACGATCCTGTCCCTCACCCGCCGCGGCGGGCTGTCGGTACTCCTGGTCGAGCAGCACGTGGGCTTCGCGCTGCGGGCGGCCGAGCGGTACTACGTCCTGGAGTCGGGGCGCGTCACGTCGTCCGGCGCCGGCGGGCAGGAGGCGGAGCGCGACGTACGGCAGGCACTGGCCGTGTGAAGCCCTTCGCCGGCTCGCCCTTCGGATGCGTCCGTCGTCGCTCTGACAACACAAAGGCCGGTCGGCCGCGCCCGCCAGACCGAGGGGTCGGGGTCCGTGCGTGGCGAGAAGTTGACCCGATGGAGCCTGTTGCAAAATGGCCTGATCGCGGAACGTGTTGAGAAAAACACGGCTGTGTCGGCCGCTGGCCGCCGAACGGCGGCCAGCGAGGGTCAAGGCGACCCTCGCCTCGCTCGAATTTGGCGATTCTGCAACAGGCTCGATGGGGTCAAGAAGTCGCCACGGACGCACCGCGGCCGGAGCCGGGAGCGCGTCGGGGTTGGGCTTGAACCGATCGCGTAGCGGTCCTGACCCGGCTTCGGGCGGCGTTCGGCTTGGGCGGGCACGGCGGCGCGGCGGCCCCATTGCTACGCCGCCGTGCCCGCGGCTGGCGGTGGTCCACCGCGGCATGGCCCACCGGTCGGCTGTGGCTCGCGCGCCCTCAGGGGCGGCTCGATCGTCCAGGGCGCCTTCCCAGGGGCGGCTCGCTCGTCCGCGGCGCCGCTCTCGGGCGTGGCTCGCTCGTCCACGCGGCCGCTTTCGGGCGTGGCTCGCTTGTCCGCGGCGCCGCTCTCGGGCGTGGCTCGCTCGTCCTGAGCGCCGCTGCCGGGCGGGGCTCAGGAGACCTCGAAGAGCAGGCAGCTCGACGTGGCGTGCGCCGCGAGGCGGCCCTTGCCGTCGGTGAGCCGCGCCTCGGCCAGGGCGGTGCGGCGCCCGCGGGAGAGCACCGTGCCCTCGCACCGCACCAGGCCCGAGTCGGTCGTCACCGGCCGGAGGAACTTCACGTTGAGGTCGAGCGTCGTGTAGCCGACCCCGGCGGGGAGCGTGGAGTGCACCGCGCAGCCGGCCGCCGTGTCGAGCAGCGTCGAGAGGACGCCGCCGTGCACCGATCCGAGCGGGTTGTAGTGGAACTCCTGCGCGGTCATCTCCACGACCACGCGCCCCTCGTCCACCTCCAGCCCGGACACTCCGATGAGCCGCATGACCGGCGGTGGCGGCAGCTCGCCCGCGACCATCCCGCGCAGCAGATCGAGCCCGGGGCGCCGCCCGACCATCGCCGCGTTTCCCGCCGGGTCGGCCCACTCGAACGTCCGGCTCCGCACCGGGGCGCCGCCGTCGCCGTCAACCGGCCCGGCACCACCGGACGCGGCGGCCTGCGGTGGTCGTGCGGCCTGAGTCTGAGTCATGGACGCAGGGTGTCACCGGTTTGCTGGGTCTGTCAACAAGACTTAGGCTCGGTGAGGTGAGACCTGAGGCACTCGACTGGTCGGTCGACAACTGCACGATCGCCCGCGCGATGGCGATCCTCGGTGAGAAGTGGACGCTGGTGGTGCTCCGCGACATCTTCGCCGGCATCCGCCGCTTCGACGACATGCGCGAGCGCACCGGCATCCCGCGCCAGGTGCTGGCCAACCGCCTCGCGATGCTGGTCGACAGCGGCGTGCTGCGCCGCGTGCCGTATCGGGAGCCGGGCGCGCGCCCCCGCCACGAGTACCGGCTGACCGAGATGGGCTTCGACGTCTACCCGATGCTCGCGGCCATCGCCGAGTGGGGCAACCGCTACCTGGCCGACCCCGAGGGCGCACCGGTGGCCATCGTCCACCGCGAGTGCGGCGGCGAGGTGCGGGCCGTGATGCGCTGCGCCGCCGGCCACGAGGGCCTCAAGCCCCGCGAGGTGGTCACCGCCCCCGGGCGGGGCGCCCAGCGCCGCGATGGCGCGCCTTCCCACTGACCGCCACCGTCGAGGCCGCCGCCGTGCCCGGGGAGCGAGCGCCCGGCTACGGGTTTGTCGTGACGGGGAGGTCGGCCCCGCTCGGGGTCGGGTCGGCGCCGTCGACCGGGGCCGGGTTGGGGGAGGAGGGCGACGTCATCGGGGACGGGTCGGGTACCGAGGGCGGCGTGGTCGGCGAGCACCGCGCGGGAAGCTCCGCGCCACCGCGCTGGGAAAGTGCCGTCGGCGAGACCACGTCGACCTGCACCCACACCGGGCCGGCCCCGTGCGGTACGCCGGACGGGACGGTGAGCGTGCCGCTCCCGGCCGCCGTGAACTCCGTGCTGACGCCGCTGTTGGTGCCGTCCGTCCACGTCACGCGGTAGGTGACCGTGGTGGGTGCGGAGACCGTGGCGAACGCGGTCGCGGAGTACGTGCACGCGGTCGGGTCGACCGAGACCGACACCGTCAGGCCGGTCACCGCCGGTGGTGCGGGAGGTGGTGTGGTGCCGCCCGTGTTGCCGCCGCCACCGCCACTCGGCTCGGTGGGCAGGCCGTTGCCGGGGCCGGTGATCGGGCTGCCGGGCTGGCTGGTGCCGGAGACCGGCTGGGTGACCATGCCGCCGCCGATCGGCGGGATCGAGGCGTACGGCGGGAGCTGCCCGTCGGACGACGGCGAGAGCAACACGCCGGGCACGCCGAGCGCCCGCGCGTCGCCGTACGGGTCGGCTGACGCGTCCTGGCCGGGCGGCGCGGGGCGTACGGCGGCGTCGGCGCGGCCGGCGAGCCCGGTGCTGGCCGGGCCGCCGGTGCTGGCGAGGGTGGCCACCACGGGTACGAGCAGCGCCGCCCCCGCGGTGAGGATGGTGACCCGCCGCCGGCGGCGCGGTGGGCGGCTGCGCCGCGTGTCGGGCGCGCTCGCCTCCGGCAGGCTGGCGACCGCGGGGCCGGGCAGGACCGCGACGCTGCGGTGCCCGGTGTACGCCCGGCGGGACGTGAGCGGCACGCGGTAGACCGTGCGGGTGCTGCGCGGCCGGGCGGCGGCGAGCAGGGCCGCGCGGGCGGCGGCCGAGTCCATGCGGTCGGCCACGTCCTTGGCGAGCAGCCCGTCGATGACCGCGGCGAGTGCCGAGCCCCGCACCGGCCGGGGGTGCGGGTCGCAGACGGTGGCGATCAGGCAGGCCATCGCGTCCTCGCGGGCGAACGGCCCCACGCCCTCGACCGCGTAGAAGAGCGTCGCGCCGAGGCCGAAGAGGTCGGCCGGCACGCCGCCCTCCTCGCCGTGCAGCCGCTCCGGCGCCACGTATCCGGGGCTGCCCATCACCGCGGTGCCCCGCAGCGGCACCTGCGCGCCGGCCACGGTGGCGATCGAGAAGTCGGTGAGCAACGGCCGCCCGTTGGCGATCAGCACGTTGGAGGGCTTGACGTCGCGGTGGACGACACCGGCCGCGTGGGCCGCGTCCAGCGCGTCGAGCAGCCCCAGACCGAGGCGGGCCGCCGTCGCGGCGTCGAGCGGCCCCTCCTGCGCCACCAGCTCGCGCAGCGAACGCCCCTCGACCAGCCGCATCACGACCCACGGCTGGTCGGCGTCGTCCACCGCGTCGTAGATCGCGACCACGTTTGGATGGACGAGGCGGCCGGCGCTCAGCGCCTCCACCATCGCCCGATATTTGACCTCTTCACGCTCCTCCGGCGTCATGGGTTGGGTGAAGCGGATCTCTTTGACCGCGACCCATCGGGCGAGGCGCTCATCGAACGCTCGCCACACCACTCCCATGCCACCGGCGCCCAGCACCGAGTCGAGCCGGTACCGTCCCCCAACGACGTGCCCCGACGACGCCACGCCTGATCCTCCCGTGCTACCGCAGCATGAACACTCCAGCACCTCTTAGGGAGGCGAGCCATCGCAGATCCGTACGGGCACGCATCGGCCGATGCTCCGATTTACCGGGGTTCAGACGGGCTGTTTTACCTGGTGACGGCGATGGTACGGGTGAACCAGGGTCTTCTGCCCGTGCCCGCGGTGCGAGAAACTCGGGGAGTCGTTTAGCCGACAGTTTATGGTCGGTCGGAAGGCCGATGGGGAGGTTCACCGCAATTCAGCCCGGATCGGACGCAAGGACGACCACGGTTGGCCCGGAAGGACATTCTCCTCCACGCCTGCGTGACCATCAGCACAGTGCTGCCTGTGCCCAGGCGCACACGACCAGCCCCGTCCAGGCGCTCAGCACCACACAGGTCCACTGTGGAGCAAGTGTGGCCGCGGCAACGGGCGACGGAACCCTGGGCGCGCCTCACCCGTGGTGGGTCAGGCCCAGTGGAACCGCCGCCCGTCGCCCGCTACCAGAAGATGTGCCCGTGCCGGATGGCCGCGCAGCCCCTGTTGGACTCGAAGGAGCTGAACAGCACCTCCTGCCCGCGCCACCGGCCGGTCACGCCGATCAGAACCGGGTCCCACTCGTCGAGACATCCGTAGCCGGGCAGGCGGGGCACCGCCGCGATGTCACCGCGCGCACCGTCGATCTCCGCGCACGCCTCCTTCGCGTACGGGTGAGTGCCACCCTCCGGGTCACAGGTGAGCGTCATGGTGCCGTTGACGCTGTAGATCTCGAACTCGGTGATCCCCTCGCCGCTGGCGGACGCGCCCTGGGCGCCCGCCAGGCTGAGCGTGCCCGCCAGCGCGAGAGCGCCGAGGGCACGCGGGACCTTCACGACACGACCGCCGGCTCGGGCAGGCCCGCCCGGGCGCGGCGGCGGGTGAGCATGTGGTCGAGCGACAGCCGACCCGGCCCCAGTGCCGCGATCAGCAGGAACGACCAGCAGAACAGCGCCGCCGTCTCGCCGCCGTTGTTGAGCGGGAGCAGCCCGTCGGGCTGGTGGACGACGAAGTAGGCGTACGCCATCGAGCCGGAGCAGATGATCGCCGCGACCCGTGTGGCGAGGCCGGACAGGACGAGCAGGCCACCGGCGAACTGGATCACCGCCGC
Source organism: Phytohabitans kaempferiae (assembly GCF_042433955.1). NCBI lineage: Bacteria > Bacillati > Actinomycetota > Actinomycetes > Micromonosporales > Micromonosporaceae > Phytohabitans > Phytohabitans kaempferiae. The sequence goes on from NZ_JBHLUH010000013.1 coordinate 180,362, forward strand.
ATACCAGCCGGGCCAGGTGCCGACCGTGATCGCCTCGCCGGAGCCACGGTTTCCGCCGAAGACACCGAAGAGGGACGCCACGCCGTGGAAGGCGAAGAGCAGGCCTAGCACCAGCCGGAAGAGCGTGGTGACGAGGTCGGGGATGCGTGCAGGGTTCATATGGAGAGCTCCTGTAGAGACTGGTCCCCACGGCCAGGAGATCCTAACCCATTCCATCTACGAATGTCTATGCGAACGATTCTCACGTGAACGCGCGGTCGAGTGCCTCCCGCACCTCGCGCAGGTCGGCACCGACCGCCGCGGCGAGTGCGGCGGGCCCGCCGGCGAGCGGCATCCGCGCCGCGCCCGGCCCCAGCACCGCCGCCTCCGGCGGCTTCTCCGTCCACAGGGGATCCACCATCAGCAGCGTGCCGGTCGCGCGGCCGCCCCCGAGGACCGCCGGCCCGGCCCAGCCCGCCGCGCGCGGTCCGACCGCCAGATCTTGACGCATGAGGGTACGGCCGTCGTGGCGCACGGTGCTCTCCAGGCGCGCGTCTCCGGGCTCCTCGTCGTGGCGGCCGCACACCACCTCCTCCCGCCAGGTGAGGGAGGCGTCACCCTCCAGGTCCACAAGGGACCTGGAGACGTGGTCACAGCCCCGCGCGGCGATCAGCGGCTCGGGCAGCCACCGCAGCGAGCCGCCGGCCGCCACGGTCGCGTGCACGTCCAGTGTGGACTGTGCGCCATCCCGGCCGGGCAGGGCGAGCGAGGCGGCGACGGTCCGTACGCACAGGTGCGCACCGGCGGCGACGGTCACCTCGATCCGCAGCCGGTCGCCGCCGAGCGGGCCGGCCGCCCCGCCGACCAGGTGCACCTCCACCTCACCGTCGGCGTGGCGGGGCCCCGTCCTCCGTACCAGAAGGGGGGTTTCCGATCGGAGGGTGACCAGCCGCGTGCGCCCGGCGTCCGCGACCGCCGCGATCCGGGCGGTGGCCTTCATGGCTTGACGAGGCCGCGTACCCAGTCGGCGACCGGCGTGGCCGCCGGGTCCCGCACCAGCGAGAGGAAGACGGTGGGCAGATCGCCGCGGCGGGCGGCCGCGTCGCGGGCCATCACGGACAGGTCGGCGCCGACGAGCGGGGCGAGGTCGGTCTTGTTGACGACCAGCAGGTCGGCTGTGGTGACGCCGGGGCCGCCCTTGCGCGGCACCTTGTCGCCGCCGGCCACGTCGACCACGAAGATCTGCCGGTCGACCAGCCCTTTGCTGAACGTGGCGGTGAGGTTGTCGCCGCCGCTCTCCACGAGCACCAGGTCGAGCGGGCCGAGGCCGGCCTCCAGGTCTTCGCAGGCGTCGAGGTTGGCCGAGATGTCGTCGCGGATCGCGGTGTGCGGGCAGCAGCCAGTCTCCACGGCGCGGATGCGGTCGGCCGGGAGTACGCCGTTGCGGAGCAGGAAGTCGGCGTCCTCGGTGGTGTAGATGTCGTTGGTGACCACGGCGAGCCGCAGCTCGGCGGCGAGCGCGCGGCACAGGGCCGCGACGAGCGCCGTCTTGCCCGACCCGACCGGCCCGCCGATGCCGATCCGCAGCGCCCGCCCACCGCTCGCGAGCGGGGCGTGCGGGTCGACGTCGGGGTGCGGATGAGTGTGATCCGGCTCGCCCTCGGCGTGCGAGTGCGCGGCGGCGTGTGTGTCGGTCTCAGCTCGCAAAGAGACGCACCTCCCAGCTGGCGTGTATCTCGGCCCCGATGTCCAGCAGTGGTGCGGAACAGGCGGGCAGGTCGTCCACAGTAGACTCCAGCGCGGCGGCGACGGCGCGCGTGGCGGTGGCGTCGCACTCCTCGGCGAGGCGCGCGACGAGCGCGTGCGTGGCATAGGGATCCAGGCCGAGCAGGCGCACCGCGGCACTGGCCGGCCCGGTGAGCGTGCCGTACGCGGCGGTGAGCGCGGCCTCGGCGGGGCAGAGCCCGGCGGCGGCCGCCACGACGCCCAGCGCGACGGGCTGGTGCAGCTCGCGTTCCACGGTGGAAAGCGTCCACAGTGCCCGGCCGGCGCGCAGCAGCGCCCGACCCTGTGCCCGGGAAGCCCTGCGCAGCGCGGGCGACGGCGTGCGCGCGTCCAGGCCCGCGTCCAACTCGGCGACACTGTGCCGCACGCACACCGCGACGGCGGGCTGGAGCATTGTGGCCGGTCGAGGCTCTGCCGGAGGCCGGCTCGCGGCGCAGGCGGCCGCGGCGAAGGCGGCGGTCACCAGGCCGGCCGTCGCCAGGCGGCCGTGCAGGAAGGCGCCCAGGCTCGCCAGGTCACGCACGCGCCCGGCGGTGACCGCGGCTTCGAGGCCGCCCGAGTGGGCGTGCCCGCCGGCCGGAAAGCGCCCGTCGGCGAGCAGCAGCAGGGTGGAGTGCGCGCCCATCAGAACAGGAAGTACCGCTGGGCCATCGGCAGCTCGGTCACCGGCCGCGGCTCGACCACCTCGCCGTCGATCCGCACCGTGAACGTGTCCGGCTCCACCTCGATCCGCGGCGTCGCGTCGTTGAGCGGGAGGTCGGCCTTGCCGCGCCCGCGTACCCCGGTGACCGGCACCAGCGGGCGGGCCACCGCGAGGCGCGCGGCGAGCCCGTCCTCGACGGCGGCCGGCGCCACGAAGGCGAGGCTGGTCGCGGCGGGCACCGCCCCGTAGGCGCCGAACATCGGGCGGGGGAGGACCGGCTGGGGGGTGGGGATGGAGGCGTTCGCGTCGCCCATCTGGGCCCAGGCGATCATGCCGCCCTTGATCACCAGGTGTGGCCGCACGCCGAAGAACGCCGGGTCCCACAGCACCAGGTCGGCCAGCTTGCCCGCCTCGACCGAGCCCACCTCGCCCTCGATGCCGTGCGTGACGGCGGGGCAGATCGTGTACTTGGCGACGTACCGGCGGGCGCGGTGGTTGTCGGCCGCCCCGTCGCCGGGGAGCGCGCCCCGGCGCTCCTTCATCACGTGGGCGGTCTGCCAGGTGCGGAGCACGACCTCGCCGACCCGCCCCATCGCCTGCGAGTCGGAGCCGATGATCGAGATCGCGCCGAGGTCGTGGAGCACGTCTTCGGCCGCCATCGTGCTGGGCCGGATGCGGCTCTCCGCGAACGCCAGATCCTCCGGCACCGACGGGTTGAGATGGTGGCAGACCATCAGCATGTCGAGGTGCTCGTCGAGCGTGTTGCGCGTGTACGGGCGGGTCGGGTTGGTCGACGAGGGCAGCACGTTGGGGTGCGAGGCGACCGTGATGATGTCGGGCGCGTGGCCGCCGCCCGCGCCCTCGGTGTGGTACGCGTGGATGGCCCGGCCGCCGATCGCCCGCAGTGTGTCCTCGACGAAGCCGGCCTCGTTGAGCGTGTCGGTGTGGATGTTGACCTGCACGCCGGCCGCGTCCGCGACGGTGAGGCAGGCGTCGATGGCGGCGGGCGTGGTGCCCCAGTCCTCGTGCAGCTTGAAGCCGCCCGCACCGGCCCGCAACTGCTCCCACATCGACTCGGCGCTGACCGTGTTGCCCTTGCCGAGCAGCAGCACGTTGACCGGCCAGGGGTCGATCGCCTCGAACATGCGGGCGAGGTGCCAGGCGTTGGGCGTGACGGTGGTGGCCTTGGTGCCCTCGGCCGGGCCGGTGCCGCCACCGATCACGGTGGTGATGCCGCTGGCCAGCGCCTCTTCGAGGATCTGCGGGCAGATGAAGTGGACGTGCGAGTCGATCGCGCCGGCCGTGAGGATCTTGCCGTTGCCGGCGATCACCTCGGTGCCCGGCCCGATCACCAGGTCGGGGTGGACACCGTCCATGGTGTCCGGGTTGCCGGCCTTGCCGAGCGCCACGATCCGCCCGTCGCGGATGCCCACGTCGGCCTTCACCACGCCCCAGTGGTCGAGTACGACGGCGCCGGTGATCACCGTGTCCGGCGTGCCCTCGGCGCGGGTCGCCCGCGACTGCCCCATCGACTCGCGGATCACCTTGCCGCCGCCGAAGACCGCCTCGTCACCGCCGGCGCAGCGATCCTCCTCGACCTCGATCAGCAGGTTGGTGTCGGCCAGCCGGATGCGGTCACCGGTGGTGGGCCCGTAGAGGGAGATGTAGCGCCGCCGGTCCACAGTGCTCACAGTGCCTCCGGATGTGCGCGCCCGCGCGCGGGCGGGCGGCGTCGCGACGGGCCGCCGGTGGCGGCGAGGTGGTTCGGTGCCGGCGCGCCGGGTCCGCCGCTCACAGCGGGCCGCCGACCTCGCCGCGGAGGCCGGGCACGACCCGCCCGCCGGCCAGGGGCACGAGGTCGACGTCGCGCGGCACGCCCGGCTCGAAGCGCACCGACGTGCCGGCCGGGACCGCGAGGCGGTGCCCGCGGGCCGCCGCGCGGTCGAAGTCGAGGGCCGGGTTGGCCTCGGCGAAGTGGTAGTGGGAGCCGACCTGCACGGGGCGGTCACCGGTGTTGGTGACCGGCAGCGTCAATACGGGCCGCCCGGCGTTGATCTCCACCTCGCCGTCGCCGGGGATGATCTCGCCCGGTATCACCGCCACCTCCTCGCCCACGCCCGCCGCCCCGAGCGGTGTCCGCTCATTGGTGCCCGCGTCGCTGCGGCCGGGCCCGAGACGCCACGCACGCCGAGCCGGACGATCGGATCGCTCATGGGATGGGCTCGTGGACGGTGACAAGCTTGGTGCCGTCCGGGAACGTCGCCTCCACCTGCACCTCCGGCAGCAGCTCCGGCACGCCGTCGAGCACGTCCTCGCGGGTGAGCACCTGCCGGCCGGCCTCCATGAGCTCGGCGACCGTGCGCCCGTCGCGGGCCGCCTCCAGGAGGAACGCGGTGATCACCGCGGTCGCCTCCGGATGGTTGAGCCGCAGGCCGCGCTCGCGGCGCCGCCAGGCCACGTCGGCCGCCACGTGGATCAGCAGCCGGTCCTGCTCGTGCCGGGTCAGAAACACCGGGTCACATTGACACCTCAACGTTTCCAGCACGTTTCGCTTGTGCGGGCGGCCCCTCCCGTGGTCATCGGGCGCCTACTGACAGAATGTGCGAGTTAGCCAGGACAAAAGGAGACGTACCCGTGATCCGTACCCATGACGCCGGAAGCCTGCGGGCCGCGGACGCCGGCACGACGGTGACGCTCGCCGGCTGGGTCGCCCGCCGTCGCGACCACGGGGGTGTCATCTTCGTCGACCTGCGCGACGCGTCGGGCGTGGTGCAGGTGGTCTTCCGCGGAGCGCCAGCGACCGAGGAGATCGGGCTCAGCGAGGAGTCGGCTGACGCTCACGCGCTGCGCAACGAGTTCTGTGTCAAGGTCACCGGCACGGTCGAGCGCCGACCCGAGGGCAACGACAACCCCGAGCTGCCCACCGGCGAGATCGAGGTCAACGTCTCGACGCTGGAGATCCTCTCCGAGGCGGCGCCGCTTCCGCTGCCGGTCGACGACCACGTCGACGCGGGCGACGACATCCGCCTCAAGTACCGCTACATCGACCTGCGCCGCAGCGGGCCGTCCCGGGCGCTCCGGCTGCGCTCGCGGGCCAACCAGATCGCGCGTACGGTGCTGCACGACCGCGACTTCGTGGAGATCGAGACGCCCACGCTCACCCGTTCGACGCCCGAGGGCGCGCGCGACTTCCTGGTGCCGGTGCGGCTCCAGCCCGGCACCTGGTACGCCCTCCCGCAGTCGCCCCAGCTCTTCAAGCAGCTGCTGATGGTCGGCGGGATGGAGCGCTACTACCAGATCGCCCGCTGCTACCGCGACGAGGACTTCCGGGCCGACCGGCAGCCGGAGTTCACGCAGCTCGACATCGAGATGTCGTTCGTGACCCAGGACGACGTGATCGGGCTCGGCGAGGCGATCGTCGGCGGGCTGTGGCGGGAGCTGGCCGGCCACGAGATCAACGGGCCGATCCCGCGCATCACCTGGCACGACGCGATGGCGCGGTACGGCTCCGACAAGCCCGACCTCCGCTACGGCGTGGAGCTGACCGAGCTGACCGACTACCTGCGCGGCACCGAGTTCCGCGTGTTCGCCGGCGCGATCGACGCGGGCGGCTACGTGGGCGCGGTCGTGATGCCGGGCGGCGCCGCGCAGACCCGCAAGGAGCTCGACGGCTGGCAGGACTGGGCCAAGGCGCGGGGCGCCCGCGGCCTGGCGTACGTGGTGCTCGACGCGGAGACCGGCGAGGCCCGCGGCCCGGTCGCCAAGAACCTCAGCGAGGCGCACCTGGCCGGCCTCGCCGACGCGGTGGGCGCCAAGCCGGGCGACGCGATCTTCTTCGCCGCCGCGGCCGAGCGGCGCGAAGCGCAGGAGCTGCTCGGCGCCGCCCGCATCGAGATCGCCCGCCGGGTCGGGCTGGTCGACGAGGACGCGTGGGCGTTCTGCTGGGTGGTCGACGCGCCGATGTTCGAGCGGACCGAGTCCGAGGAGGGCAAGCCGGCGGGCTGGACCGCGGTGCACCACCCCTTCACCTCGCCCACCGACGAGTGGGTCGGCCGCTTCGAGGAGGCGCCGGACCGCGCGCTCGCGTACGCGTACGACATCGTCTGCAACGGCAACGAGATCGGTGGCGGCTCGGTCCGTATCCACCGCGCCGACGTGCAGCGCCGCGTCTTCGACCTGCTCGGCATCTCGCCCGAGGAGGCCAACGACAAGTTCGGCTTCCTGCTCGAGGCGTTCAAGTACGGCCCGCCGCCGCACGCCGGCATCGCCTTCGGCTGGGACCGCGTGTGCATGCTGCTGTCCGGCGCCGACTCGATCCGCGAGGTGATCGCGTTCCCCAAGACGCGGGGCGGCTACGACCCGCTGACCAGCGCGCCCACGCCGATCACGGCGCAGCAGCGCGCCGAGGCGGGCGTCGACGCCAAGCCCAAGGCACCGGCCGCCGACAAGGCGGGCGCCGCCGAGAAGCCCGGCACCGCCGGGGTCGCGGTGCCGGTGGAGCACAGCCGCTAGCTTGCGCATGGCGCCAAGGGGCTGTGTCGGTGACATAGCCCCTTCAAAGCCGTCGCAAAGGGCTGTGTCCCCGACATTGCCCACGGCCGGTCGCGCGCGTGCCGGCGCCGCCGCCCCGTGTGGAGGTAGGGCAGCGCGGCGGTGCGCCCGCGGCTGCGGTCGGCGCCGCACGCGACGAGGCGGCCCTGGTCGCGGATGCCCAGCCAGGCGCGGATCCGCGCGTCGCCCGGCCGGGCCTTCGAGGTGGGAAACGCCTCCTGGATCAACGCCGCGGTCTCCGGCTCGTCGGCGGGAGTGAGCTGTGTCACGGCGGCCTCGGCGGGGCGGGCGGCGGCGCGGACGTCCAGAGGTACTCGCCGCCGCGAGTACCGCCGCACGCTCCGTGACCACCCGCGTGTTTGGGAGCCTACGGCGGCACCAGAAATGTCCACGATGGACGCGTGGCGGGATGTGGCGCGGGGTACATGAGGCGTGCACCAAACCCCCCTCAAGGAGGATTCATGTTCGCCATCGCTGCTGCCGCGGTGTTCGGCTTCGCTCTGCTGCTCGACCTGCTCGACTCCGATCTCGGCGCGCCCGACCTGTTCAACTGGCAGACGCTCGTCCTGATCGGTCTCTTCCTGCTCGCCCTGTACTTCGCCGGCGTTGGCCGCGGCCCCTCGGGCGGCGGCGGCCGGTGGTACCGGGGACGGCGTCCCGGCCGCGGTTGACGATCGGCCGGTACTGTCTGTGGGTGATGGAGACCGACGGCCTGTTCCCCCTCGCGGCCACCGGCGTGCGCACCGCACCGGCCGGGGGCGGCGCGACCGGTGGGTTCACCCCGCCTGGCGCCGACTCCCCGCTCCCGGTGCGGATGCGCCCCGCGTCGCTCGACGAGCTGGTCGGTCAGGATCACCTGCTGGCGCCCGGCGCGCCCCTGCGGCAGCTGGTCGGCGGCTCGACGCCGATGTCGGTGATCCTGTGGGGGCCGCCGGGCAGCGGCAAGACCACGATCGCGCACCTGGTGGCGGCGGCCACCGACCGGCGGTTCGTGGCGATGTCGGCACTCTCGGCCGGCGTCAAGGATGTACGCGCGGTGATCGACACGGCCCGGCGCGAGCGGCGCGCCGGTGGGCCGCCCACCGTGCTCTTCATCGACGAGGTGCACCGCTTCAGCAAGACCCAGCAGGACTCGCTGCTCGCGGCGGTGGAGGACCGCACGGTCACGCTGCTCGCGGCCACCACGGAAAACCCGTATTTTTCCGTCATCTCCCCCCTCCTCTCCCGGTGTGTCCTGCTCACCCTCCAGCCGCTCGACGACGACGCCGTGCGAGGGCTGCTCCGCCGCGCCGCCACCGACGAGCGCGGCCTGGGCGGGGCGGTGACGCTCGATCCCGAGGCCGAGGAGCATCTCGTGCGGCTCGCCGGCGGTGACGTCCGCAAGGCGCTCACCGCCCTGGAGGCGGCCGCCTCGTCGGCCGAGGCGCTCGGGGCGTCCACCATCGACCTCGCCACCGCCGAGCAGGCGGTCGACGTGGCCGCGGTGCGCTACGACCGCGACGGCGACGCCCACTACGACGTGACCAGCGCGTTCATCAAGAGCATGCGCGGCTCCGATGTCGACGCCGCGCTGCACTGGCTGGCCCGCATGTTGGTCGCCGGGGAGGACGCCCGCTTCATCGCCCGCCGCCTGGTCATCTTCGCCAGCGAGGATGTGGGCATGGCCGACCCCACCGCGCTCCAGGTGGCGACGGCGGCGGCACACGCGGTCGAATACGTGGGGCTGCCCGAGGTCCAGCTCAACCTCGCGCACACCGTGATCCACCTCGCCACCGCGCCCAAGTCCAATTCGGCCACGGTGGCGATCGGCAAGGCGATGGCCGACGTACGCGCCGGCCGCGGCGGTGCCGTCCCCAAGCACCTGCGCGACGCCCACTACCAGGGCTCGCGAGGGCTGGGCCACGGCACCGGCTACAAGTACCCGCACGACGACCAGCGGGGCGTGGTCACCCAGCAGTACGCGCCGGACGACCTGGCGCGCACCGACTACTACGTCCCGGGCGAGCACGGCGCCGAGCGCGCGGTGGCCGCCCGCCTGCCCGCGCTGCGCCGGATCGTGCGAGGTGACGATGCGTAGGGGGGCTCGCGCCATTTATCGGCAGGTTTCTCGGCTTCGGGGTGTGGAGTCCCGGCTTCGGGGCGTGGGCTCATGGTGAAGCGCTGGGGTCGAGGCAAGGGCGAAGAACCGGTCGACGAGCCGGTCAGCGGCGAGGAGACCGGCTGGCTCGACGACCTGCGCACCGCCAAGGAGGAACGCGCCGCGATCGGCCCCGGTGCCGCCGGCGCCTCCGCCTACGCGAAGCTCCCCACGGGCGACGAAGACGCCGACGACGCCGACGAGGACGGCTGGCCCACCCCCTTCCGCCGCCCCGCACGCGACGAGCCCGCCGCTCCCTCGGTGCCGTTGCCGAGCGCCCAGCGCGGCGGCCCGGGCGGCGCTGGTGCCCCGCGCGGCGGTGGTGGTCCGGGCGGTGGCTTTGGCCCGGATGGTCCCGGCGGTCCCCGTGGTGGTGGTCCCGGTGGTGTGCCTGGCCCCGGTGGCGTGCCTGGTCCGGGTGGCGTGCCTGGTCCGGGCGGCCCGCCGCCGCACGCGTCCGAACGCTCGACCGTGCGGCGCCCGAGCGGCCCCGGCGGTCCCGGTCCCCGCGACGGTGCTCCAGGGGGCGCACCCGCGGGCCCACCGGTCGTGCCGCCCCCCGGCGCGCCGGTGGTGACCGGCCCCGGCGTCCGCCTCCCCGCACCTCCCGGCCGCTACGACGACGCGCCCGTCGCGGGTCGCCACGGCGAGCCAGGGCGGTTCGACGCCCCACCCCCCGGTGGACCCGGCGTGCGTGGCGGCGTCGACGGCGCAGCCCCCTTCGACGGTGCCTCACCTGGCCGCCACGACACGGGCGACATCACCGGTGGCCGGCACGGCGGGGCTGCCCCGGGCGGCGGCCGGCACGGCGACACGGGCGACATCACGGGCGGCGGTCGCCATGGCGGTGCCGCGCCGGGCGGTGGCCGCCACGACACGGGCGACGTCACCGGCGGCGGCCGCCGTGGCGCCCGGTACGGCGACGCGGGCCGCCACGACGGCACGGGCGACATCGCCGGTGGCCGGCACGGCGGTGCCGCTGTCGGCGGTGGCCGGCACGGCGACACGGGCGACGTCACCGGCGGGCGGCACGGCAATACCGGCGACATCATGGGCTCGGGCCGGCACGGCGACACCGGTGACATCACGGGCGGTGGCCGGCGTGGCAACACGGGCGACATCATGGCCGGCGGGCGTCATGCCGGTGCAGCCTCCGGCGGTGGCCGGCACGGCACCGGTGACATCATGGGCTCGGGCCGGCACGGCGACACCGGTGACATCACGGGCGGCGGACGCCACGGCGACACCGGTGACATCACGGGCGGCGGACGCCACGGCAACACGGGCGACATCACCGGCTCCGGGCGCCGCGGTGGCGCCGCCACTCCCGCCGCCCGCCACGGCGAACCCGACCCGCGACGCGCCGACCCCGGCACCCGCTACGACACAGCGGCCCCGCCCGGGCGCGACGGCGCGGTGCCCTGGTCGGGTCAGGAGGCACCGCCCCGCCGTGGCGAGCCGGCCCAGCCCCGGCACGGCGACGACGGCCCCGGCCGCCCCGGTGTCGCCGCACCAGCGCCCCGCCACGGCGAGCCGATACCGGTGCGGCCCGGCCCGGGCGCTTCCCCGCACGACGAGCCCGGGACCGGCGGCTTCCAGGCCATGGGCGCACCGCCTGCGGCCCGGCCTTCCGGGTTCGACCGGGGGCGGCCACCGGAGACGGTCGTACCGGCCTCCGGCAACGCGCCGGACGTACCACCGGCGCCCCGCGACGCCCCCGACCTCCCGCGTACCGGCGTGCCCGGCCGCCCCGACCCGGCAGGCGATGGTGCCGCGGGCCGGGCGGACGCTCCGCTGCCGCCGATGCCCGCCGCCCGCGCCTCGCGCCACGGCAACGTACAGTCCGTGCCGCCCGCCGGCACCGAGCCCGATCCGCCGAGCGAGCCGGGCATGCCGCCGCGCGGCCGTTCCCGTTCCACCGGCGAGCGGGGCGGGAGCGGTGCCCGTTCGCGCTGGACCGACCACGACACGACCGGCGGCCAGCGACTCCCGGACGCACCGGACGGCCGGACTGACACCGACGCGTCCCGCTCGGCGCACGCCGCCCAGTCGGGGCCGCCGTCCGCCCGACCGCCGATGCCGGACCTGCCCCCGCCAGACGGCCAGCGCCGCCGGGCACAGGGCGCGCCGGCCGGGTACGACACCGGCGACGTCGCGGACCCGGACGGCGGCCGGCGCCGGGGCCGGGCCGCTGGCTACGACACCGGTGACGTCGCCGATCCGGATGGCGGTCGACGGCGTGGCCGGGCTGCCGGTTATGACACCGGTGACCTCGCCGACCCCGATGGCGCGGGCCGGCGGGGGAGGGCGGCTGGCTTCGATACCGGAGATGTCGGCGACCACGGCGGCGCTCGGCGTCGCGGCGGTGCGCCCGGTCCGGAGCGCGAGCCGGCGGACGACGAGATGGAAGGCTTCGCCGGGCCCGGCGGCCGCCCTCGGGGCAGCCGTGGGGCGGGTCGCTCCCGCCCGCCGATGGGGCAGTCCGCGCCCGGCATGGGGCCGGGGGGAGCGGGGCCCGGCCCGCACGGTGGCCGAGGGTCGGGGGCCGCGCCGGTATCGGACGGCGGTCCCGCCGCGCCGGTCGCACCGCCCGTGGTGCCGGGCCGGCAGGGCGCGACCCCACCGGCCGGCGGACGCGGTCGTGGCGGCGGCCGGCCAGAGGTGGACCAGGCGGGTCCGCGCGGTGGCTTCGGCCAGGACGGACCAGCCGGTCCGCGCGGCCAGGACGCACCGGCCGGTTCCCGTGGCCAGGGCACGCCAAGCGGACCGCGTGGTGGCTTCGGCCAGGACGCACCGGCCGGTCCTCGCGGTCAGGGCGCGCCAAGTGGTCCCCGTGGCGGGTTCGGGCAGGACGTGACCACCGGGCCTCGTGGTGGCTTCGGCCAGGACGGGCCGGCCGGCCCCCCCGGCCAGGATGCGCCTACCGGGCCCCGAGGCGGGTTCGGGCAGGACGGGCCGCGAGGTGGCTTCGGGCAGGACACGCCAACAGGGCCGCGCGGAGAGTCCGGGCCTGACGGGCCGCCGGCTGCACGTGGGCCCTTCGGCCCGGACGCGCCTCGTGGTGGCCGGGGGCCGGACGCGCCGCACGGTGGCCGCGGGCAGTTCGGGCCGGGCGGGCCTGGGGCGGAAGGGCCGCAGGCCGGGCGGGGGGCGTTCGGTCTTGACGCGGCGCAGGGCCGGCCGGCCGGATCGGGCTCAGCGCGGATACCCGGCGGGCCGGGCAGGCGTGGCGGCGGTGGAGCAGGCGGGCCGGGCATGCCAGGCGGGCCCGCCATGCCGATCAGCGGCGCGGGCGGACCAGGTGGCGGTGCCGGCGGACCAGGCACGGGCGGTGGACCCGGCGCGGGCGGTGGCCCCGGCGGACCAGGCGGACCGCGCGCGGCCGGCCGCGCGGGCGGGCGGGCGGTGCCCGCTGGCCCGGGGCTGGCCGACGGCCCCGGGATGCCGGAACACGCCACCATGCCGGACGGCCCCGGGATGCCCACGGGCCGAGCCAGGACGCCCGGACCGGGCGGCCGCCCAGGGGCCCCGGACGAGATGCGCCAGGCCGGACCGGGCGGGCGCCCAGGGGCCCCGGACGAGATGCGCCAGGCCGGACCGGGCGGGCGCCCAGGGAGCCCGGACGAGATGCGCCAGGCCGGACCAGGCGGCCGCCCAGGACAGCACGGTCCGGGACCAAACGGCCCCGGACCACACGGTCCAGGACCGCGCGGCGGCCCGGGACCCAACAACCCAGGACCGCACGGTGGCCCAGGACCGCACGCTGGCCCGGGGGCAAACGGCCCAGGAGCGAGCGGCGCGGGCTTCGCGCCGGCGCCGGGCCACGGCCCGGATGGACAGGGCCGGCGCGGACCCGGACCGGACGGACGGCCGGGCGACCCGGGCGCACGCGGCCCCGCCGCGGGGACGGCGCGCGCCGCCGCGGCCGCACCCGTCGTGCCACCAGGAGCAGCGCCGGGAGCGCCGCCCATGGCACCGCCAGGAGCAGTGCCGGGAGCGCCGCTTGGAGCGCCTCCCGGCGGTCCGGCCACGCCTCCCGGGCGTGCCGGCGTCCCCCTGCCCAGCGCCGGAAGGCCGGGCGGGCCCGCCGGCGCCGGACCGGGCGGCGGAAGGCCCGACACCGGCGGACCAGGCGGCGGTGGACCAGGCGGACCGCACGCGGGGCGTGCCGTACCGCCGGGGAGTCCCGTGGCGCCGCCCGCTAGGCCGGTCGCGGGCGAATCGGAGCCGGTGGCCGTCGCGCGCGCGTCGGTCGTGCCGGCCGAGGTGTCCGGGCGGGGGCCCCGGCCTCCGGTGCCGGTCGGTGCAGCGGGTGAGTCGGAGGGCGTACCAGAGGAGAAGCTGGACCGCGATGGCGGTCCCGGGCCGGCGGAGGCGCGGGAGCAGCGGACCTGGCGCCTGGTGGCTCTTGTGGTGGCGAGCCTGATCGTGCTGGGCGCGCTGCCGCTCTACTTCGGCATCCGCACCGCGACCCGCGACCCGGTCCTCAACTCCCTGGACGCCCTCGACCTGCCCGCCTGGGCGGCCGTCGACGCGCAGGACGCGGTGAGCGGCAGCCGCTGGTGCCTGGTGGACTGCCGTTTCCGGGAGCGGACCGCGCAGTCGCAGCAGGGGCCGGAGGAGACGGCGCAGGTGTACGAGGCGGCGTTGACCGGGGCCGGCTGGCAGCGGTGGGAGGCCGCGAAGATGTGCCCCGAGCAGCCGGTGGCCGGGAGCTACACGTGCTGGACGCGGGACGAGCTGACGCTCGACCTGTGGGTGCGGCCGCCGTCGTGCGCGGTGCAGCCGACCGAGGGCGTGACGCCGCCGGTGACACCGCCACCGGCGGGTCCGGGGGGCACGTGCGAGGGTTCGGTGGTATCGGTGAAGGTGCGCAATGCCATCGATGACGACCGGGTCAAGTCGGGGCCGAGCACCGATCCGTCGCTGACCGGCGAAGACCCCGATCCGATCTTCACCGACGACCCGCTGCTCGACGATCCGGCGCCGTCGGCATCCTGAGCCGGCGACCGCCCGTCACTGACGGTAGGGTCTGCACGTTGGCGAAATGGGTGTGCCTGGGCGGAGGAGGACGCGCGTGGACGGTTGGGAAATCGCGCTGCTGGTGTTGGCTGGGGCGTTTCTGATGCTCGTGCTGGCGCTGATGGTGCCGATCCTGCGCCTGCGGCACACAGTGGACGCGGCGACGCGCGCGATCAATGACATCAACGAGCGCACCGCCCCCCTGATGGGCAACGTCAACACCACGATCCTGGGGGTCAACGAGGCGCTCGGGCAGGTGCACACCACGTTGGACGGTGTGAACATCCAACTGGCCAAGGTGGACACGATCACCGGCCACGCGCAGAGCGTCACGGCCAACGCCGCCAACCTCGCCACCGTCGTGTCCGCCGCCGCGGCCAATCCGCTGGTCAAGGTCGCCGCATTCGGATACGGGGTACGCCGTGCCGCCGCCGCCCGCCGCCACGCGGACGAGGAGCGCGAGGTGCGGACGACCCTCAAGCAGCAGCGCAAGGCGGCGCGCGCGGCCCGCAAGGCAGGACAAGTCATCCGCTGACCCCCGGCGCTCGGCGCGGTCGGCGGTACGGGAAGGATGAGAGCATGAGGCGGTTGCTCTGGTTGGGCGTGGGGCTCGCGGTGGGCGCGCTCGTCGTGCGCAAGGTGACCCAGAAGGCCCAGTCGTACACACCGGGCGGCATCGCGGCGTCGCTCTCGGAATCCGCTGGCGGGCTCGTGGAGTCCGTGCGTAGCTTCGTGGATGACGTCCGTGAGGGCATGGCCGAGCGCGAGCAGCAGATCCACGAGGCGATCGAGGCGGGCGTCCATTTCGAGGACGACGAGTTCGCCGTTGACGACGAACTGATGACACGGGAAGGCAATCGATGAAAACGGCGGAGATCAAGCGGCGGTTCCTGGCCCATTTCGCGGCCAATGGGCACACGGTCGTGCCTTCCGCTGCTCTGCCGGCCATCGAGGATCCCAACCTGCTGTTCATCAATGCGGGCATGGTGCAGTTCGTGCCCTATTTCCTGGGCCAGCGGACGCCGCCCTATCCGCGTGCGGCGAGCGTGCAGAAATGCATCCGCACGCCGGACATCGACGAGGTCGGCAAGACGTCGCGGCACGGCACGTTCTTCCAGATGAACGGAAACTTCTCGTTCGGCGACTACTTCAAGGAAGGCGCCATCCCGCTGGCCTGGGAGCTCTCCACCAAGCCGGTTTCCGAGGGGGGTTTCGGGCTCGACGGCGACAAGATCTGGGCGACGGTCTACCTCGACGACGACGAGGCCATCGAGATCTGGCACAAGACGGTGGGCCTGCCGCTGGATCGGATCGTGCGCCGCGGCAAGAAGGACAACTACTGGTCGATGGGGATTCCGGGGCCGGCGGGTCCGTGCTCGGAGCTCTACTACGACCGTGGCCCGTCGTACGGCCCGGAGGGCGGCCCGGATGTCGACGAGGACCGGTTCCTGGAGTTCTGGAACCTGGTCTTCATGCAGTACGAGATCGCGGATGTGAAGAGCAAGGAAGACTTCCGCGTCGTCCGCGAGCTGCCCAGCAAGAACATCGACACCGGCATGGGGCTGGAGCGGATCGCGTCGATCCTCCAGGGCGTCGACAACCTGTACGAGATCGACGAGGTGCGGCCGATCCTCGACCAGGCGGCGGAGCTGACCGGCCGGCGGTACGGGGCGAAGTCGGGCCACGCGGCGGGCGAGTCGCACCCCGACGACGTGCGGCTGCGGGTGATCGCCGACCACGTGCGCACCGCGCTGATGCTGATCGGCGACGGGGTGACCCCGTCCAACGAGGGGCGCGGCTACGTGCTGCGCCGGATCATGCGGCGGGCGATCCGGGCGATGCGGCTGCTGGGCTGGCAGGAGCCGGCGCTGCCGCTGCTGCTGCCGGTGGCGCGTGACTGCATGGCGCCCTCCTACCCCGAGGTGGCCAGCGACTTCGAGCGCATCTCGCAGTACGCGTACGCCGAGGAGGACGCGTTCCTGTCCACGCTGCGGGCGGGTACGACGATCCTCGACACCGCCCTTGTCGAGGCCAAGAGTGCTGGCGCGATCGCCCTCCCCGGCGACAAGGCGTTCCAGCTGCACGACACGTACGGCTTCCCGATCGACCTCACCCTCGAGATCGCGGCCGAGCAGGGGCTCTCGGTCGACCAGGAGGGCTTCCGCCGGCTGATGGCCGACCAGCGGGCCCGGGCGAAGGCGGACGCGCGGGCGCGCAAGACCGGCCACGCCGACCTCTCCGGCTACCGCGAGTCGCTCGACCAGGGCGGGCCGGTGGAGTTCACCGGATACCACGAGGTGGCGCGCGAGTCGCGGGTGCGCTCGCTGCTCAACGCGGCCGGCGAGGCGGTGCCGGCGGCCGGCGAGGGCGAGCAGATCGAGCTGGTGCTCGACGCCACCCCCTTCTACGCCGAGGGCGGCGGCCAGCAGGCCGACCAGGGCCTGATCACCGTCGGGGGCGGGCAGGTCGAGATCATCGACGTGCAGCAGCCGCTGCCCGGCCTGATCGTCCACAAGGCACGCGTCGTGCGCGGCGAGGTCCGTCCCGGCGACACGGGGTACGCGGAGATCGACGTGACCCGCCGCAAGGCGATCTCGCGGTCGCACACCGCGACCCACCTCGTACACCAGACGATGCGCAACTTCCTCGGCGAGTCGGCGACCCAGGCGGGTTCGCTCAACGCGCCGGGCCGGCTGCGGTTCGACTTCAACACGCCGGGCGCGGTGCCGGCCAGCGTGCTGCACGACGTGGAGCAGCAGGTCAACGAGGTGCTACTCGGCGACCTCGAGGTGCACGCGTTCATCACCTCGCAGGAGGAGGCGCGGCGGCTGGGCGCGATGGCGCTGTTCGGCGAGAAGTACGGCGACGAGGTGCGGGTCGTCGAGGTCGGCGACTACGCCCGCGAGCTGTGCGGCGGCACGCACGTGGCCCGCTCCGGCCAGCTGGGCCTGGTGAAGATCCTCTCCGAGTCGTCGATCGGCTCGGGCGTACGCCGGGTCGAGGCGCTGGTGGGGCTCGACGCGTTCGGCTACCTGGCCCGCGAGCACCTGCTGGTGTCGCGGCTGGCCGAGCTGTACCGGGTCCCCAACGAGCAGGTCGCCGAGCGGGTCGAGCAGACCGTGACGCAGCTGCGCGACGCGGAGAAGGAGCTGGAGAAGCTCCGCGCCCAGCTCGTACTCGGCGGCGCGGCCGCGCTGGCGAGCGGGGCGCGCGACGTGGGCGGGGTGGCGTTCGTGGCCACCGAGGCGCCGGAGGGCGCGGCCGGAAACGACGTGCGCACGCTGGCCCAGGAGATCCGCGGCAAGATCGACCCGGCCCGGCCGGCGGTGGTCGCGGTGGCGGCCCGGTCGAGCGGCAAGGCGTCGCTGGTGGTCGCGGTCAACCAGGCCGCGCGCGGGCGGGGCGTGTCCGCGTCCGAGCTGGTGAAGGGGGCGCTCTCCGGTCGTGGCGGCGGTTCTCCCGACCTGGCGCAGGGCGGTGGCCTTCCGGCGGCCGAGGCGCCCCGGCTGCTCGCGTCGGTGGAGCAGGCACTCGCTACCGCCTAGGGCCGCCGCAAGCCTGGCATGTCCTCATGAGACAGGGCCACTCCTTCGGCGATGCGTTTGATCGCGCTCAGGCGGGCGTCCCACTGCTCGGCGACGCCCGCCATGCACTGGCTGGCTCTGCGGAGCCGCTCGGCGTCGACGCTGTAGCGCACCCCGCGCCCGTGGCGGTGACCTCGGACGATGCCGGCCCGCTCCAGCACGGCGAGGTGCTTGGCGACCGATCCGCGCGCGGGAGATCATGCCCCCGACCGCGACCCACTCCCACCTCGTACGCGAACATGAATGGATCAGAGCGTGCGCGAGCAGAGGGAACAAATGGGCGAGTTTGTGCGGGGTAGCCGTCTTGGCGTCGATGTGGGACAGGTGCGGGTCGGTGTCTCGATCAGCGATCCCGACGGCATCCTCGCCACCCCTTTGGCCACGCTCCGTCGCGACCTGAATGCGGAAGTTGACGCTATTCCTTCCGATATCTTTGAACTTGCGCGACTTGTAGATGCGTATCAAACCGTAGAGGTCGTCGTGGGATTGCCAGTGACACTCGCCGGGAAGGAAGGACCAGCGGCGGTGCAGGCCAGGGCATACGCTCAGCGCCTGGGCAAGGCGATCGCACCGGTGCCGGTGCGGCTGGCCGACGAGAGGATGTCCACCGTCGCGGCAACCCGTAGGCTGGCCGAGCGTGGCGTGCGGGGCAAGCGCCAACGAGCGGTGGTCGACCAGGCGGCCGCGGTGGAGATCCTGCAGGGCTGGCTAGACGCGCAGCGGAGGCGAGCGAAATGATCGACGAGTTGGAGCTGGCGTTCGACGACGAGCCCGTCGAACGGTGGCGACACCGTCGTGGACGTAAGCGGGGCCAGAAGAAGCGGCGTGGCGGCGCGGGCAAGAGCGTGATCGCGTTGCTGGTGGTGGTCGTGATGCTCGGCGGCCTCGGGGTCGGCGTGTGGTACGGCTACGACCGCCTCCAGGGCTTCTTCACCACTCCCGACTACACGGGCGCGGGCCAGGGTGAGGTGACCATCCGGGTCGAGCAGGGCGACACCGCCACAGACATCGCCAACACGCTGGTGACGGCCGATGTGGTGAAGAGCGCCAAGGCATTCACCGACGCGGCGAAGGAAGACGATCGGAGCCAGGGCATCCAGCCGGGCACCTACAAGGTGCGGTTGCAGATGAGTGGCGTCGAGGCGCTCAACATGCTGGTCGACCTGAAGAACAAGGTCGTCAACGGCGTGCTCATCCGCGAAGGGCTGTCCGCCAAGGCGACCTTCAAGGAGCTGGAAAAGGCCACGAAGATCCCGGCCAAGGAGTTCGAAGACGCGACGAAGGACCCGATCGCGCTGGGCATCCCGGACTGGTGGTTCACGCGGAGCGACGGCAAGAAGGTGACGCCGTCGATCGAGGGGTTCCTCTTCCCGGACACGTACGAGATCGATCCTAAGTGGACGGCGGAAGACATCGTCCGCTCGATGGTCGACCACTTCCTCACCGTGACCGGCAACCTCAAGCTCGACGAGAAGGCGCAGGCGCTCAACCTCACGCCGTACGACGTGCTGATCGTCGCCTCGCTCGCCCAGGCGGAAGCGGGCATCCCGGAGGATCTGGGCAAGGTGGCACGGGTCGCGTACAACCGGCTCTACGGCGCGTTCCCGTGCAACTGCCTCGAGATGGACGTCACCGTCAACTACTGGCGCGAGCTGCGCGACCTGCCCATCAAGGCGTCCAAGGACATGACCCAGTCGGAGCTCAACGACCCCAAGAACCCATACAACCGCAAACTCCGCGGTCTCATCCCGACGCCGATCAACAACCCCGGCAAGGCCGCGCTCGAGGGTGCGATGGCGCCGCCGGAGGGCAACTGGACCTTCTTCGTGGCGATCGACAAGGCGGGCAAGTCGGCATTCACCAACGACCCCAACCAGCACGAGCGCAACAAAGACATCGCACGGCAGAACGGCGTCCTTTGACCGACACGATTCACCGGGCGGCCGTGCTGGGCAAGCCGGTCGCCCACTCGCTCTCGCCCGTCATCCACAACGCCGGCTACGCCGCGGCGGGGCTGGCCGGTTGGTCGTACACCGCCGTCGAGTGCGCCGAGTCCGAACTCGCCGCCGTCGTAGCCGGCCTCGGCCCGGAGTGGGCCGGCCTGTCGCTCACCATGCCCCTGAAAGAGGTGGCGCTCACGGTGGCCGGCCACATCACGCCCGTCGCGGCCGCCGTTGGTGCCGCCAACACTCTGGTACGAACCGAGGACGGCTGGCACGCCGACAACACCGACATCCCGGGGATGGTCGACGCGCTGGGCGACGTGCCCGGCGGTGCGACGTTCACGGTGCTCGGCGCGGGCGGCACCGCGCGCGCCGCGATAGCCGCCGCCGCCCAGGCCGCCGCCGCCGGGGTGACGGTGGTGGCGCGGCGCCCCGAGGCGGTGGCCGAGCTGCGCCCGGTGGCCGAGGCGGTGGGCGTGCCCTTCGCCGGCGCCGCCTGGCCCGACGCCGCGGCACACGCCACCGCCGACGTGGTCGTCTCCACCGTGCCGAAGGGCGTGGCCGACCCGCTCGCCACCGAGGTCCGTTGGCGACCGTCCACTGTGCTCTTCGACGCGCTGTACGACCCCTGGCCCACGCCACTGGCCACCTCCGCCGCCGCGGCCGGCTGCCGCATCGTGTCGGGGCTCGACCTGCTGCTCGCCCAGGCGATCGGCCAGTGGGAGCAGTTCACCGGCGTGACCCCCGCTCCGCGCGCCGCCATGCGCGAAGCGCTCTTCGCCGCCCGCCGCCAGCCCTGACCGAGGGGCGGTGTGCGCCCTCGGCGTGACACCACAGGGTGGGAGGGGGTCCATGATCGACAAGGCCGGGCGGCGAGCATGGCAGACTCTCTGCTGTGTTGCGTTGGTTGACCGCGGGTGAGTCGCACGGGCCCGCGCTCGTCGCCGTCCTGGAGGGGGTTCCCGCCGGGGTCGAGGTGACGAGCGCTGACATCGTGCGGGAGTTGGCCCGCCGCAGGTTGGGCTACGGGCGGGGTGCCCGCATGTCGTTCGAGCAGGACGTCGTCGACATCATCGGCGGCATCCGGCACGGGGTGACGCTCGGCAGTCCGGTGGCGGTCCGCGTGGGCAACTCCGAGTGGCCCAAGTGGGAGACGGTGATGTCGGCCGACCCGGTCGACCCCGACGTCCTGGCCAGCCAGGCGCGCAACGCTCCGTTGACTCGCCCCCGCCCCGGGCACGCCGACCTGGCCGGCATGCAGAAGTACGGCCACGTCGACGCCCGCCCGATCCTGGAGCGGGCCAGCGCGCGGGAGACGGCCGCCCGCGTGGCGGTGGGCACCGTGGCCAAGGCGCTGGTCGAGCAGGCGCTGGGCATCGAGATCGTGTCGCACGTGGTGGAGCTGGGCTCGGTGGCCGCCAAGCCCGGTCTCGCCCCCCGCCCGGAGGACGCCGAGCGGGTCGACGCCGACCCGCTGCGCTGCCTCGACCCCGAGGCGAGCGCGCGGATGGTGGCCGAGGTCGACGCCGCCAAGAAGGACGCCGACACGCTGGGCGGCGTCGTCGAGGTGCTGGCCTACGGCGTGCCGCCGGGGCTGGGCAGCCACGTGCAGTGGGACCGCAAGCTCGACGCCCGCCTCGCCACCGCGCTGATGTCGATCCAGGCGATCAAGGGCGTGGAGATCGGCGACGCGTGGACGCAGGCGCGTTCGCGGGGGTCGGTGGCGCACGACGAGATCATCCCCACCGCCAGCGGCGTGCGGCGGGTCACCGACCGTGCCGGCGGCCTGGAGGGGGGCATCACCACGGGCGAGCCGCTGCGTGTCAAGGCCGCCATGAAGCCGATCTCCTCGCTCAACCGCGCGCTCTCCACCATCGACGTGACGACCGGCGAGGCGGCGACCGCCATCAACCAGCGCTCCGACGTCTGCGCGGTGCCGGCCGCCGCCGTCGTGGCCGAGGCCATGGTCGCTCTGGTGCTCGCGGAGGCGGCCACGGAGAAGTTCGGCGGCGACTCGGTGGCGGAGATCCGGCGCAACCTCGCCGGCTACCTCGACCACCTGGTGATCCGGTGACCCGCCCCGCCTGCGTGCTCGTCGGCGTCATGGGGGCGGGCAAGACGACGGTGGGGGAGCTGCTGGCGGCGCGACTCGGCACCGCCTTCCGCGACACCGACGCCGACGTCGAGGCGACCGCCGGCCGCCCCATCTCCGAGATCTTCATCGATGAGGGCGAAGCACGCTTTCGTACCCTCGAAGAAGCCGCCGTGGAGACGGCGCTGGCCTCCTTCGACGGGGTGCTCGCGCTCGGCGGCGGCGCGATCCTCTCGGCCCGCACCCGCGCGGCGCTGGCCGGGCACGCGGTGGTCTTCCTCTCGGTCGGCCTGTCCGACGCGGTGAGCCGGGTGGGGCTCGGCGTCGGCCGGCCGCTGCTGGCCATCAATCCGAGGGCGACGCTGAAGCAGCTGATGGATCAGCGCCGCCCGCTGTACGAGGAGGTCGCGACGTTCACGGTGGCGACCGACGGCCGCGAGCCCGAAGAGGTCGCCGACGAGATCGCCACGCTCCTCAAGCCGGTGGCCTAGCCGGCTCGTCGAGCACCTCGGCGAGGCGCTTGGGCTCGCCGAGCATCGGCCAGTGGCCAGTCGGCAGCCCGCGCAGCTCCGCGTCCTGCACAAATGTCGTCATGGGAGCAACGTTAAGATCGAATCCGGACGTAACCCGCCCGATTAAGGAGCGTGACCCGTGTCACATCCTGCCTCACGCGTACTGGGCATGCTGGAACTCCTCCAGACCCACCACCGCCTCACCGGCGCCGACCTCGGCGCGCGGCTGGGTGTGGACGAGCGCACCGTGCGGCGGTACGCGGGCACCCTCGCCGACCTGGGCATCCCCGTGACGGCCAACCGGGGGCGCTACGGGGGCTACCGGCTCAGCCCTGGCTACAAGCTGCCGCCGCTCATGTTCACCGACGACGAGGCGGCCGCCGTCGTGCTCGGGCTGCTCGCCGCCGAGCAGCTCGGCCTCACGACCGAGGCGCCGGCCACCGGCGTGGCCCTGGCCAAGATCGAGCGGGTACTCCCACACGCCCTCGCCGACCGCCTGGTCGCCGTGCGCGAGTCGCTCGGCTTCACGCTCCGCCCACGGCGGGAGGGCTCGGCCCGCCCCGCCACCGCCACACTGCTCGCGCTCGGCGCCGCGACCCGCGCCCGCCAGCGGGTCAGCCTGACCTACCGCTCGTGGCGCGGCGGCGTGTCACTGCGCCAGGTCGACCCGTACGGCCTGGTCTTCCACGCCGGCCGCTGGTACCTGACGGGCCACGACCACCGGCGCGGCGAGATACGCACCTTCCGCCTCGACCGGATCAGCGCCGTCGAGGCGGGAAGCGAGAGCTTCGCGGTGCCCGAGGGCTTCGACGCGGTCGCCCACGTGACCCGCTCGCTGGCCGGCGTGCCGTACACCTGGGAGGTCGAGGTCATCCTCGAGACCGACCTCGACCAGGCCCGCCGCCGCATCCCCCCGACCGTGGCCG
Source organism: Phytohabitans kaempferiae (assembly GCF_042433955.1). NCBI lineage: Bacteria > Bacillati > Actinomycetota > Actinomycetes > Micromonosporales > Micromonosporaceae > Phytohabitans > Phytohabitans kaempferiae. The sequence goes on from NZ_JBHLUH010000013.1 coordinate 203,536, forward strand.
AGCTGAGCGAGTCGGCCGACGGAGTACTGCTGAAGTGCCGCGCCAGCAGCCTCGATGGCACGGCCCAGATGCTCGCCGGCCTGGGGTGGCCGTTCACGGTGCTGCGTCCCGACGACCTGCGCGAGGCGGTGGCCGCCTACGCGAAGCAGCTCGCCGAGATGGCCACGCGCTATCCGGCGCACGCCACCGTCTGAGGCCGGCCCGCGGCGGTCCAGCGACAAACCCGGGCGGCTAGGCTGACCGGCGATGGACGACGTGACCACCATTGCCGTCGGGGGCGAGCGCCCCTACGACGTGCTCGTGGGGCGGGATCTTCCGCACCACCTCCCGCGGCTGCTCGACGGCGCCGCGCGGGCGGCCGTGCTCTACGCGCCGCCGCTGCGCGCGCAGGCGGAGGCGATCACGCGAGTGATCTCCGAGGCGGGCATCGCGCCGCTGGCGATCGACGTGCCGGACGCCGAGGCGGGCAAGAGCATCGACGTCGCCGCACGCTGCTGGGACCAGTTGGGGGCGGCCGGCTTCACGCGCACCGACGCGGTGGTCGGCGTGGGCGGCGGTGCCGTGACCGACCTGGCCGGCTTCGTCGCGGCGTGCTGGCTGCGCGGCGTGCGGTGGATACCGGTGTCGACGAGCCTGCTCGGCATGGTCGACGCGGCCGTGGGGGGCAAGACCGGCGTCAACACGGCCGCCGGAAAGAACCTGGTGGGCGCCTTCCATCCGCCGGCGGGCGTGCTCTGCGACCTGTCGCTGCTCGACACGCTGCCACGGGTCGACCTGGTCGCGGGGCTGGCCGAGGTGGTCAAGTGCGGCTTCATCGCCGACCCCGCCATCCTGGACCTGATCGAGAGCCGCACGCCCGACGAGGGCCCGCCGGACGAGGCTGTCACGCGGGAGCTGGTCGAGCGGGCGGTGCGGGTGAAGGCCGACGTCGTCGGTGCCGACCTGCGTGAGGGGGGCCTGCGCGAGGTGCTCAACTACGGGCACACGCTGGCCCACGCGATCGAGAAGGTCGAGGGCTACTCGTGGCGCCACGGCCACGCGGTCTCGGTGGGCCTGGTCTACGCGGCGACCCTCGGGCACCTCGCCGGGCGGCTTGACGAGGCGACCGCGAAACGGCACAGCAGCGTGCTGGCGGCGCTGGGGCTGCCCACCGCGTACCGGGCGGACGCCTGGCCGGACCTGCTCGCCACCATGCGTGTGGACAAGAAGGCGCGTGGCTCCAAGCTGCGCTTCGTGGTGCTGGACGGCATCGCCAGACCGTCCATACTAGACGGACCGAGCGACGAGCTGCTGCGGGCGGCGTACGAGGAGGTGGCGGCGTGAGCGAGCTTGCGAGCGAACCATCAGGCTCAGGAGCTCGCGGGGGCGGCGCCTCGGAGCGAAGCGAGGAGGCGGCGTGAAGGTCTACGTCCTCAACGGACCCAACCTGGGGCGGCTCGGCACACGCCAGGTCGACGTGTACGGGCTGACGTCGTACGCGGGGCTGGTCGAGCTCTGCGAGGCGACCGGCAAGGAGCTGGGCCTCGACGTGGAGGTGCGCCAGACCGACGCGGAGCACGAGATGCTCGGCTGGATCCACGCGGCTGCCGACGAGCAGGCGGCGGTGGTGCTCAACCCGGGGGCGTGGTCACATTACTCGTACGCGCTGCGCGATGCCTGTGCGCTCCTCCGCGCGCCGCTCGTCGAGGTCCACATCTCCAACATCCACGCGCGCGAGGAGTTTCGCCACCACTCGGTCGTGTCCGCGGTCGCGACCGGCGTGATCTGCGGCCTCGGCGTCGACGGCTACCGCCTCGCCCTTCACCACCTGGCGCGCCGGCAGGCCGAGCAGTAGCGCGACGCAGATCCACACGTACGCGTTGGAGCCGAGGAACGCTCCCGGCGCCAGCCCGTCCCACCACAGCCACACGAGGCTGCTGCACATGATGACGTACGCGCCGGCCGCCCCCGCGCGCCGCCGCGAGTCGGCGAGCAGCACCAGCGCGGGCATCACCCACACCAGGTGGTGCACCCAGGTGATCGGGCTGACCAGGCAGCCGACCACGCCGGTGAGCGCGGCGCCGGTGAGCGGGTCGACGCGGCGCACCCGGTACGCCCACACGGCCAGCGCCGCCGCGACCAGCAGCAGCCACCCCAGCCGGCTCGGCGCGGCCGGGTCGAGGCGGGCCACGACGCCCTGCAACGACTGGTTGGACACGTAGGCGAGGTTGCCGATCCGGTCGGTGTGCCACAGCGCCTCGGTCCAGAAGGTGCGCGAGGCGTCCGGCGCGATCGCGAGCGCCACCAGCGTCGCCGCGCACGCGGTGCCGGAGGCCACGGCGGCGGCGCGGCGCTGGCCGCTGACCAGCAGGTACAGGATGAAGATGCCCGGCGTCAGCTTGATCGCGGTGGCCAGCCCGATGCCCACGCCCGACCAGCGGGTCTGGCGCAGCAGCCGCGTGTCGGCGACCACGAGCAGGAGCAGCACGAGGTTGACCTGGCCGAAGCTGAACGTGTCGCGGACCGGTTCGAACACCGCCACCGCGCACGCCGCCAGCCCGAACGTGAGCCCTCGGTGCCAGCCCTGCCGCCGCGCGATCGGGTCGACCAGCAGGCCGAGCAGCACGGCGCCGGCGGCGGTGTTGACCACCAGGCTGAACGCGATCGCCGGATGCCAGGGGAGCAGCGCGAGCGGGCTGAGCACCAGCGCGGCGAAGGGCGGGTACGTGAAGCCGTAGTTGGTGCGGGGTCGCAGGTAGTCGTAGAGCTGGCCGCCGTCACGCAGCCAGTGGTGCACCGCGCCGTGGTACACGCCGACGTCGAAGAAGCCGCGGTGGGCGGGCACGAACGCGAGGAAGAGGGCGGTGGCGAGGGCCAGCCCGGCGACCAGCAGCCACCGGCGGTCGAGGTGCCCGCGCGGTCCCCGCGTGGACATGGAGCGCGGCACGGCGTTCTCGTGGAGCGACCTCACCGCGCTACCACCGGGACGCGGGGCGGGGTGAGCAGCGCGGCGACCAGGCCGGCCGCGATCGCGCACCCGAAGATCGCCTGGGCCACCTGCTCGGCGCCGGGCGCGAAGCCGCTCGGCAGCACCACCACCGCCAGCGCCGCGCAGGCCACCGCCGCCACGCGCCGCACGTGGCCGTCCGGCGCCGCGGCCGCGAAGGGGACCAGGGCCCAGAGCAGGTACCAGGGGCGCAGCGCCGGTCCGAAGAGGACGATCGCGCCGAGGCCCAGCCCCACCGCGTACACCGGGTCGAGGCGCGTGCGGCGCAGCCAGAGCACCGCCGCCACCGCCACGGCCGCGGCGAGCCCGATCCACCGCCACAGGGGTACGGCGTGCGCGGTCCCCAGCAGCGCGCCGGTGAGCCGACCGAGCACGGTCGTGGGCGACAGGTTCTCCGTCGAGACCGGCGTGTCCAGGGCGCCTACCCATCCGTACCCGGTGCCGGCGACAGCGGTGACCACGACGGTGGTGGCCGCCGCGACGGCGGCCGCGGAGATCGTGGTGCGGACCCGGCGCCAGCGCCCGGTGGCCTGCTCCGCCCAAATCGAGGCGACGAAGAGGAGCGCGACCGCCGCCGGGGCCTTGACCAGCGCGGCGAGCGCGACCAGCGCGGCCCCCACGGCCGGGCGGCGGGCGACCGCGGCGGCGAGGCCGGCCACCAGCAGGCCCACCATGATCGCGTCGTTGTGCGCGCCGGCCACGAGGTGGGCGAGGACCAGCGGGTTGAGCGCGCCCAGCCACAGCGCCGCGGCCGGGTCGACACCGCAGCGGCGGGCGAGGCCGGGGAGCGCGGCGGTGAGCAGTACGACGCCGAGCACCGCCACGAGCCGCATGCCCAACACGCCGGCCGCCAGGTGCGCGCCCGCGGCCGCCGCCACGCCGGTGGCGACGAGCAGGAAGAGCGGCCCGTACGGCGTGGGCGTGTGCTGCCAGACCGCGGGCACCTCGGCCGCGACCGGGCCGCCGTAGTAGGCCGGGCCGTGCTCGTAGACGTCGAGACCGGCCCCCACCATCGCGCCCTGCGCGAGGTAGCTGTACACGTCGCGGCTGAACAGCGGGGGAGCGAGCAGCAGCGGGGCGGACCAGAGCGCGAGCGTGACCATGAGCTGGCGGGGCGTCGGCCCGGCGCGGTCCGCGTCGCGCACCAGGTGGCCGAGGCGCCACCAGGCCGCGATCAGCAGGACCAGGCCGGCGTACGCGACCACGACGCCCCACCCCGGATGGCGCCGCAGGATCGCCAGCCCGAACGGGTCCTGCGCCGGCAGTGCGCCGGCGGCCAGGCCACCCGCCGCGAGGAGTGCCGAGCCCTCCAGACCCAACACGCGGCAGTTGGTCAACACCGGTGCAGGCTGTCAGCGAAGGGTGTCGGGTACGCAGACATCGGTTGACGTCTTCGTGACAGGCGGGCGACCGCCGCTTCCCGTAGGGCCGGTGGGCGCGGGTCCGCCGCTTCCCGCGGAGCCGGTGGGCGCGAGTCCGCCGTGGTGAGCGTGTACCAGTAGACTTGGTGGGTCAATCAGTCGATGAAGATCAAGGCAGGACATGGCCACCACGAACGACCTGAAGAACGGACTGGTGCTCAACCTCGACGGCGAGCTGTGGTCCGTCGTTGAGTTCCAGCACGTCAAGCCCGGCAAGGGCGGCGCGTTCGTGCGCACCACGCTGAAGAACGTGCTCTCCGGCAAGGTGGTCGACAAGACGTTCAACGCGGGCACGAAGGTCGACACCGCGACGGTCGACAAGCGCACGATGCAGTACCTCTACGCCGACGGCGAAGACTACGTCTTCATGGATCTGGACACCTACGACCAGATCCACGTGGCCGGCGGCACCGTGGGCGAGGCGGCCAACTACCTGCTGCCCGAGGCCGAGGCGACGGTGGCGACGCACGAGGGCGTGCCGCTCTACATCGAGCTGCCGACCAGCGTGGTGCTCGAGGTGACGTACACCGAGCCGGGCCTCCAGGGCGACCGCTCGACCGGCGGCAACAAGCCGGCGACCGTCGAGACCGGCGCGACCGTGCAGGTGCCGCTCTTCATCACCACCGGCGAGAAGATCAAGGTCGACACCCGCGACGGCCGCTACCTCGGCCGGGCGTGATGCGCCGGGTCCTTCGGTTCCGTTCTGGTCTCCGCGATGGCTGAGGCGCCGAAGTCGCAGATGCCCGCCCGCCGCAAGGCACGCAAGCGGGCACTCGATGTGCTCTTCGAGGCCGACCTGCGGGAGATGCCGGTCGACGAGGTGCTGAGGGCGTACGTGCGGCGCCTCGAGCTGCCCCGCCCGGAGCACCTCGGATACGCGATCGGGCTGGTCGAGGGCGTGGCCGCACACAGCGACCGGATCGACGAGCTGATCGCCAGCTACGCCGAGGGGTGGACGCTCGACCGCATGCCGGTGGTCGACCGCAACCTGGCCCGCATCGCCGTCTACGAGCTGCTCTACGTCGACGAGATCGACGACGCGGTCGCCATCACCGAGGCGGTCGAGCTGGCCCGGCAGATGTCGACGGACGATTCGCCCCGCTTCCTCAACGGGATGCTGGGGCGGATCGCCGAGTTCACGACGCACTAGAGATCTTTCGCGGTCGAGGTTCGCGCCTTCCGTTGCGGTTCGCTTCCGGTCTGGAAGAGGGGAGCTGCCGCGATGCCCGTCGTGCTCGTGGCCGTCGCTCCCGCAGCCTCACCGTCCGCGTGCCCACGCCCGGGTCGGACCGTGCCGGGCGGCAGGTCGGGTCTGTCAGCGGCGCTTCAAGCCTCCTCGCCGCTCGACGGCGCCGCTGTTCGCCCTCGGCGGACCCGCGCCGGGGCAGGGTCGTGTGGACGCGGAGGGCGAGGCCGCGGGAGCGGCGGTCTGGGCCACGGCGGGCATCGCGGTAGCTCGGATCCGCCCGTTGAGGCGTCGCCGAAAGGCGGTTGGTCCTTGATCGGCGGTTGCGGGGTTGCCGGGGCGGGGCGCGGTTTGTAGCGTCTGCGCGTGCCGCCTACCGACGAGGAGATCAGGGTCGCGCTCGCGGCGCTGCGTTCCGACGCGGCGCAGTGGCGCGAGTGGGCCGGCACGCTCGCCCGAGCGTCCACTGTGGTCGATCAGCTCGACCTCTCGGTCAACGACATGTGCGCGCTCAGCGGCGTCGTCGGGCTCCCGGAGACCTACTCCGCGCTCCGCCACCACGCCCAGGTGCTGGCCGCGCAGGGCATGCTGCGCTTCGCCGAGGTGGCCGACGCGCTGACCGCGGCCGCCGAGGGATACGAGCGCGACGAGCGCGATGCCGTCCACCGCCTGCGCGGGGTGTGGTAGCCGTGACGGTGCCGCTGCCCCCGCCCGTCCCGCTGCCACCGCCGCCCATGCTGCCGCCCGCCGCGGTGCCGCTCCCGCTCTCGCTGCCGCTGACGGCCGCCGGCTTCGACGACCTGATCGAGCGCGTGCGCCGGCTGGTCGAGCGGGTCCGCGAGACCGCCGACCGCCTGGTGAGCGACGCGCTGCGGGCCGCGCGCCTGCTGCCGCCGTTCCTGACCGGCCATCTGATCCAGCTGCTCGACGAGTTCATGGTGCTGGTGCGCGGCCTGCTCGACCTGGTCGGCCGCCTCATCGCCCCGGCTGGCGACCCGGTGCGCGTGTGGGACACCGGTCGCCGCTGGGCCACCGACTTCGCCGCCCCGCTGAGCGACCACATCGGCAAGATCGATCCCGACCACCTCGCCGCCGGCTACGAGTGGGAGGGGCGGGCCGCCGACGCCTATCTGGATGCCGCCGCGCGGCAGCGTTCGGCGCTGACCGGGCTCCAGGCGATCGGCACCGACGTCGACACCGCGCTGGCCCGCCTGGCGATCGGCATCTGCGGCCTGTGGGCGGCGGTGGCGGCGGCCCTCTGCTCGGCGCTGATCCAGCTCATCGGCGCGGCGGTCGCCACCGCCAGCGGCGTGGGCGCGCCCGCTGCCATCGTCCTGGCGACGACGAGCGTGGCCACCGCCTGCGCAGCGGTGGGCGGCGGCGCGGCGGCCCTCGCCGGCCTGGTCGAGTGGGTCAGCGACGCCATCACCACGATCCGCCACCAGCTCGCCGACCACGTGGCCTTCCCCGACGGCGCCTGGCCCGCGCCGGCGGCCACGCGCTTCGACGACGGCTCGATGAGCGACGGCTCCCCGTCCGGCTGGAGCCTGGAGCGCTAGCCTCACTCGCCGTGTTCCCTGCCCGGTCACTCGGCGTATGGCGACCGCGGACAACGGAAAGGCACGTGGTCCGGGAGTGGACCACGTGCCTTGTCTCGGTCGGCGCGGCGCCGGGGAGGGAGGCGCCGCCGACCGGGCCGACCCGAGCCACGAGGCTTCGGCCGCCGTACGCGCCGCTCCGGCCGAAGACCGGTCCGCGCGTGCCGAGCGCCGAAGCCCTGGCAGCCGGGTCAGGACGCGAAGAACGCCCTCGGGTCGGCGACCAGCACGCCCGCCTCGGTCAGGCGCTCGATGAGGCCGGAGGGCGAGATGTCGTACACGATCGCCAGCGCCCGCAGGTCGTCGGCGCGGATGGAGAGTACGCGGCCGTTGTAGTCGCCGCGCTGCTGCTGGATCGCGCGTGCGTACCGGGCGACGTAGGCGAGTTCCTCGGACACCTCGTCGTACAGCCGCTCCAGGTCGAGCACGATCTTGTTGGTGGGCTCGTGTCGAACGCCACTGCCGTCGGGCAGCAGCTCCGAGACGGGCACGCGGTAGAAGTCCGCCAGCTCGGCGAGGCGGGACACGGTGACCGCGCGGTCGCCGCGCTCGTACGAGCCGACCACGACGGCCTTCCAGCGCCCGTTCGACTTCTCCTCCACCCCCTGCAGGGACAGGCCCTGCTGCTGGCGGATGGAGCGCAGGCGGGCGCCCAAGGACTTGGCGTACTCAGAGGGCATTCCGACACTCCCAGTGCTCTGCCCGGGGTTCTCTCCCCAGCTATTCGCTACGGAGCGTGACGGTACGGGGATTGAGACACAGCGTCAAGTGCCTCTGAACGCCCCTCCGTCCGCTTGAGGTAAGCTTGTCCGCTTTTTCGCTGGTTCTGAATCGCAGGTCAGTACTGCCTTCAAGGTCCTTGCAAGGTCCACTGGTAACGTTGCGTGCGGCCACCGGCCGGCCCGCACGCCGCGGGTCGCGCTGGATATCGACACCCTTTAAGACCCGTCCCGTGAGGCGGGGAAGGAGTGACCGCCAGTGGCGTTACCGCAGGCTGCCCTCGCGAAGTCCATCCTCAGTGCCGACGACGTGAAGCGGATCGTCGACCGCATCGCCCACCAGATCCTGGAGAAGACCCAGGGGGCGGCGGACACCGTTCTCTTCGGCATTCCGACGCGGGGCGTGCCGCTGGCCCGCCGGCTCGCCGACCGCATTCACACCTTCGAGGGCATCGACGTACCCGTTGGTGTGTTGGACATCACGCTCTACCGCGACGATCTCCGAAGCCAGGCGACCCGCGCGATCGGGCCCACCGAGGTGCCACCATCCGGTGTGGACGGTCGGCGCGTGGTCCTCGTCGACGACGTGCTCTTCTCCGGCCGCACGGTCCGGGCCGCGCTCGACGCGCTCAGCGACATCGGCCGCCCCCGCTCGGTGCAGCTCGCGGTCCTCGTCGACCGCGGCCACCGCGAGCTGCCGATCCGCGCCGACTACGTCGGTAAGAACATCCCCACGGCGCTCAGCGAGAGCGTCAAGGTCACGCTCGACGAAATCGACGGCGCTGACGAGGTCAAGCTCTACGGGGGTACCGCCCTGTGAGCGCGAGGAGTGAGGGAGCGCTAGCGACCGAGCCCCGCAGTCGCGAACGAAAGGTAGGCGCTGTGAGCGTGAGGAGTGAGCTTCGACGGCCCGGAGCGCGCGACGTTAGGCCCGCCCGCGAGCCCCGCAGTCGCGAACGAAAGGTAGGCGCTGTGAGCGCGAGGAGTGAGCTTCGACGGCCCGGAGCGCGCGACGTTAGGCCCGCCCGCGAGCCCCGCAGTCGCGAACGAAAGGTAGGCACATGAAGCACCTGCTCTCCGCGGCGGACCTGGACGCGGCCACCGCGACGCTGGTCCTCGACACGGCGGCCGAGATGGCCACGCTCGCCGGCCGTGAGGTGAAGAAGCTGCCGACGCTGCGCGGGCGTACGGTCGTCAACCTCTTCTACGAAGACTCGACGCGCACGCGTATCTCGTTCGAGGCGGCCGCCAAGCGACTCTCCGCCGACGTCATCAACTTCTCCGTCAAGGGTTCGAGCGTCTCCAAGGGGGAGAGCCTCAAGGACACCGCGCTCACCCTCCAGGCGATGGGCGCCGACGCGGTGGTGATCCGCCACCCCGCCTCGGGCGCGCCGCACCGGCTCGCGACCTGGGTCGACGGCTCGGTGGTGAACGCCGGCGACGGTACGCACGAGCATCCGACGCAGGCGCTGCTCGACGCGTACACGATGCGCGCCCGCCTCGGCCGCCTCGCGGGTCTGAGCGTCGCGGTCGTGGGCGACGTGCTGCACAGCCGGGTCGCCCGCTCCAACGTGCACCTGCTCGCCACGCTCGGCGCCAAGGTCACGCTGGTCGGCCCGCCCACGCTGATCCCGACCGACCTGCGCACCGAGGTCTCGTACGACCTGGACGCCGTCCTGCCCGACGCCGACGTGGTGATGATGCTGCGGGTCCAGCGGGAGCGGATGGCGGCCTCCTACTTCCCGAGCGCCCGCGAGTACGCCCGCCGCTACGGGCTGGACGGGCCGCGCATGCGCCGGCTGCCCGACCACGCGATCGTCATGCACCCCGGCCCGATGAACCGGGGCATGGAGATCGCGCCCGAGGTGGCCGACTCGGCCCGATCCACCATCGTCGAACAGGTCGCCAACGGGGTCTCCGTGCGGATGGCCGTCCTCTACCTGCTGCTCGGAGGCAAGTCGTGAACGCACCCCGCAGTCAATATCTGATCAAAGGCGTTTCGGTCCTGGGCCGGGGAAAGACCGACCTGCTGATCCGGGACGGCGTGATCGCCGAGGGCAGCGCCAAGGACGCCCACGTCATCGACGCGGACGGCCTGGTCGCGCTCCCCGGTCTGGTCGACCTGCACACACACCTGAGGGAACCGGGGCGCGAGGACGCCGAGACGGTGGAGACCGGCTCGCGGGCGGCGGCCCTCGGCGGGTACACGGCGGTGTGCGCGATGGCCAACACCTCGCCGGTCGCCGACACCGCGGGCGTGGTGGAGCAGGTCTACCGGCTGGGGCGCGAGGCGGGGCTGGTCGACGTACAGCCGATCGGCGCGGTCACCGTCGGGCTGGCCGGCGAGCGGCTGGCCGAGCTGGGCGCGATGGCCACCTCCGCGGCGCAGGTGCGGGTCTTCTCCGACGACGGCCACTGCGTCGCCGACCCCCGGCTGATGCGGCGGGCGCTGGAGTACGTGAAGGCGTTCGACGGCGTGATCGCCCAGCACGCCGAGGAGCCCCGGCTGACCGAGGGCGCGCAGATGCACGAGGGCGAGGTGGCCACGCGGCTGGGGCTCACCGGCTGGCCGGCGGTCGCCGAGGAGGCGATCATCGCGCGGGACGTGCTGCTCGCCGAGCACGTCGGCAGCCGCCTGCACGTCTGCCACGTCTCCACCGCGGGCAGCGTCGACGTGCTGCGCCACGCGAAGGCGCGGGGAGTGAAGGTGACCGCCGAGGTGACCCCGCACCACCTGCTGCTCACCGACGAGCGGGCGACCAGCTACGACCCGGTCTTCAAGGTGAACCCGCCGCTGCGTACCGCCGCCGACGTCGAGGCGCTCCGGAAGGCGCTGCGCGAGGGTGTGATCGACATCGTCGCCACCGACCACGCGCCGCACGCGGTGGAGGACAAGGAGTGCGAGTGGGCGTACGCCCGGCCGGGCATGCTCGGGCTGGAGACGGCGCTCTCGATCGTGCTCGACGTCCTCGGCCTCGGGGCCGGTAACGTCCCGGCCGAGGAGCGCAGCGACGAGGCGGGACGGCGCCGGCATCCGGGGCCGCGCGCGAGCGGAGCGAGCGCCAGCGGGTACAGCGACGACTGGGACCTGATCGCCGAGCGGATGTCCCGCGCGCCGGCCCGCATCGCCGGGCTGGCCGAGCACGGCCACGACCCCGCCCCGGGGGCGCCGGCCACGCTCACGCTCGTCGACCCGGCCGCCCGCCGCGTGGTCGACCCGTCCGACTCGGCCAGCCGCAGCCGCAACACGCCGTACGCGGGCATGACGCTCCCCGGCCGGGTCGTGGCGACGTTCCTGCGCGGCGAGGCGACGGTACTCGACGGAAAGGCTGTGAAGTGATCCGAGCGAGGAACGAGCTTCGACGGCCTGGGCGCCATCGCGGACCCACACCCGCGAGTCCCGCAGTCCGGATCGGAGGTAGGCAATGACCCGCAAGGCCGCGATCCTGGTGCTCGAAGACGGGCGCACGTTCCACGGCGAGGCGTACGGCGCGGAGGGGGAGACCTTCGGCGAGGCGGTCTTCAACACCGGCATGACCGGATACCAGGAGACGCTGACCGACCCGTCGTACCACCGCCAGGTCGTCGTGCAGACCGCCCCGCACATCGGCAACACCGGCGTCAACGGCGAGGACGACGAGTCGGGGCGGATCTGGGTCGCCGGGTACGTGGTGCGCGACCCGGCCCGGGTCGGCTCAAACTGGCGCGCCACCGGCGGGCTGGAGGAGCGGCTCGCCGCCGAGGGCGTGGTGGGCATCAGCGGCATCGACACGCGCGCGCTCACCCGGCACCTGCGCGAGCGGGGCGCGATGCGGGTCGGTGTGTCCAGTGTGGAGACCGACCCGGCCGCGCTGCGCGAGCGCGTGCTCGCCTCGCCCGAGATGGTGGGCGCCGACCTCTCCGCCGAGGTGACCACGCCCGAGGCGTACACCGTGAAGGCCGAGGGCGAGCACCGGTACACGGTGGCCGCGCTGGACCTGGGCATCAAGCGCAACGTGCCGCGGCGGCTGGCCGCCCGCGGCGTCACGACGCACGTGCTGCCGGCGTCGTCCACGGTTGACGACGTGCTCGGGCTCGGCGCGGACGCGGTCTTCTTCTCGCCCGGTCCGGGCGACCCGGCGACCGCCGATCGTCCGGTGGAGTTGGCCCGCGAGGTGATGCGGCGGCGCGTGCCCCTCTTCGGCATCTGCTTCGGCAGCCAGATCCTCGGGCGGGCGCTCGGCTTCGGCACCTACAAGCTGCGGTACGGCCACCGCGGCATCAACCAGCCGGTGCTCGACCGCACCACCGGCAAGGTCGAGGTGACCTCGCACAACCACGGTTTCGCCGTCGACGCACCACGCGAGACCACGGTCGACACCGAGTTCGGGAGGGTCGAGGTCTCCCACGTGTGCCTCAACGACAACGTGGTCGAAGGGCTGCGGGCGCTGGACGTGCCCGCGTTCACCGTCCAGTACCATCCCGAGGCGGCCGCGGGTCCACACGACGCGGACTACCTCTTCGATCGATTCGTGGAGTTGGTGGACCGTGCCTAAGCGGACCGACATCCAGCACGTGCTCGTGATCGGCTCGGGGCCGATCGTGATCGGGCAGGCGTGCGAGTTCGACTACTCCGGTACGCAGGCGTGCCGCGTGCTGCGCGCCGAGGGGCTGCGGGTCAGCCTGGTCAACTCCAACCCGGCGACCATCATGACCGACCCGGAGTTCGCCGACGCCACGTACGTCGAGCCGATCACGCCGGAGTTCGTCGAGCTGGTCATCGCCCGGGAGAAGCCGGACGCGCTGCTGCCCACGCTCGGCGGCCAGACCGCGCTCAACACGGCGGTCGCGCTGCATGAGTCGGGCGTGCTCGACAAGTACGGCGTCGAGCTGATCGGCGCCCGCATCGACGCGATCCGGCGCGGCGAGGACCGCCAGCTCTTCAAGGAGATCGTGGCCAAGGCCGGTGGCGAGACGCCGCGCAGCCGGGTGTGCCGCTCGATGGACGAGGTCCACCAGACCGTCGCCGAGCTCGGCCTGCCGGTGGTCATCCGGCCGTCGTTCACGATGGGCGGGCTCGGCTCGGGCATGGCGCACACGCCTGACGACCTGGAGCGGATCGCCGGCGCCGGCCTCACCGCCTCCCCGGTGCACGAGGTGCTCATCGAGGAGAGCGTGCTCGGCTGGAAGGAGTACGAGCTGGAGCTGATGCGCGACCGCAACGACAACGTGGTCGTCGTCTGCTCGATCGAGAACGTCGACCCGATGGGCGTGCACACCGGCGACAGCGTCACCGTGGCGCCGGCGATGACGCTCACCGACCAGGAGTACCAGAAGCTGCGCGACCTGGGCATCGCGGTGCTGCGCGAGGTCGGCGTGGACACCGGGGGCTGCAACATCCAGTTCGCGGTGCACCCCACGACCGGCCGCCTGGTCGTGATCGAGATGAACCCGCGGGTCTCCCGCTCGTCCGCGCTCGCCTCCAAGGCCACCGGCTTCCCGATCGCGAAGATCGCCGCGAAGCTGGCCATCGGGTACACATTGGACGAGATCCCCAACGACATCACCGCCGAGACGCCGGCCGCGTTCGAGCCGACACTCGACTACGTGGTGGTGAAGATCCCCCGGTTCGCGTTCGAGAAGTTCCCCGGCGCCGACCCCGAGCTGACCACCACGATGAAGTCGGTGGGCGAGGCGATGTCGCTGGGGCGCAACTTCACCGAGGCGCTCAACAAGGCGATGCGCTCGCTGGAGTCCACGGCGGCCGGCTTCTGGACGGCGCCCGACCCTTCCTCTTCTCTGGAAGCCACGCTGGACGCGCTGCGTACCCCGCACGACGGCCGGCTCTACACCGTCGAGCGGGCGCTGCGGCTCGGCGCGACCGTCGACCAGGTGGCCGAGGCGACCGGCGGGATGGACCCCTGGTTCCTGGACCAGATCGCCTCGCTCGTCGAGCTTCGCGCGCAGATCGTCGCGGCGCCCGTACTCGACGAGGCGCTGCTGCGCCGGGCGAAGCGGGCGGGGCTCTCCGACCGGCAGCTCGCCGCGCTGCGCCCGGAGTTCGCGGGGGAGGACGGCATCCGTACGCTCCGCCACCGGCTCGGGCTGCGCCCGGTGTACAAGACGGTGGACACGTGCGCGGCCGAGTTCGCCGCGAAGACGCCGTACCACTACTCCGCGTACGACGAGGAGACCGAGGTCGCCCCCTCCGACCGGCCCAAGGTGCTGATCCTCGGCTCCGGGCCCAACCGGATCGGGCAGGGCATCGAGTTCGACTACTCGTGCGTGCACGCGGTGATGGCACTGCGGGACGCCGGCTACGAGACGGTCATGGTCAACTGCAATCCGGAGACCGTCTCCACCGACTACGACACCGCCGACCGCCTCTACTTCGAGCCGCTCACCTTCGAGGACGTGCTGGAGGTGTGGCACGCCGAGCACTCCTCCGGCACGGCGGCGGGCGGTCCGGGCGTGGTCGGCGTGGTCGTCCAGCTCGGCGGCCAGACCCCGCTCGGGCTCGCGCAGCGGCTCAAGGACGCCGGCGTACCGATCGTCGGCACCACCCCCGAGTCGATCCACCTCGCGGAGGACCGCGGCGCCTTCGGCGCGCTCCTGACCCGGGCCGGGCTCCGGGCGCCCGCGCACGGCACGGCCACCTCGTTCGAGGAGGCCCGCGCGATCGCCACCGAGATCGGGTACCCGGTGTTGGTCCGCCCCTCCTACGTGCTGGGCGGCCGGGGCATGGAGATCGTGTACGACGAGGCGACGCTCCGCGACTACATCGGGCGGGCCACCGAGATCTCGCCGGACCACCCCGTGCTGGTCGACCGCTTCCTCGACGACGCCATCGAGATCGACGTCGACGCGCTCTGCTCCTATGACGCTGCGAGCGGGACGTATGAGGTCTTCATAGGCGGGGTGATGGAGCACATCGAGGAGGCCGGCATCCACTCCGGCGACTCGTCGTGCGCGCTGCCGCCGATCACGCTCGCCGGCTCGCACATCGCGCAGGTGCGCCGGTACACCGAGGAGATCGCCCGGGGCGTGGGCGTGCGCGGGCTGCTCAACGTGCAGTACGCGCTCAAGGACGACGCGCTCTACGTACTCGAGGCCAACCCCCGCGCGTCGCGGACGGTGCCCTTCGTCTCCAAGGCCACGGCGGTGCCGCTGGCCAAGGCGGCGAGCCGCATCATGCTCGGCGCCACCATCGCGGACCTGCGCGCCGAGGGCATGTTGCCGGCCACCGGCGACGGCGGTGCTCCGCCCGACGGCGCGCCGATCGCGGTGAAGGAGGCGGTGCTGCCGTTCAAGCGGTTCCGCACGCCGGCCGGCAAGGGCGTCGACAACCTGCTCGGCCCGGAGATGAAGTCGACCGGCGAGGTGATGGGGATCGACGTGGGCTTCGGGCAGGCGTTCGCGAAGTCGCAGGCCGGCGCGTACGGCTCGCTCCCCACCGCCGGCCGCATCCTGGTCACCGTGGCGAACCGGGACAAGCGGGCGATGGTCTTCCCGGTCAAGCGCCTGGCCGACCTGGGCTTCGAGATCGTGGCGACGGCCGGCACGGGCGAGGTGCTGCGCCGGTACGGCATCGCGGTATCGGTCGTGCCCAAGCACTACGAGTCGGCCGGTTCCGATCCTTCTGAGGCCGGTCGCCGCGTCGCGGGCGCGCGACGCGGCGACCAGCCGGGGCTCACGGACGCCGTCTCGCTCATCGCCGCGGGCGAGGTCGCCCTGGTCATCAACACGCCTCAGGGCTCAGGAGCCAGTGCGAGATCCGACGGGTACGAGATCCGCAGCGCCGCCGTCACCGCCGACATTCCCTGCATCACGACGGTGCCGGGAGTGACCGCCGCGGTGATGGGCATCGAGGCGCTGATCCGGGGCGACATGTCGGTACGCCCGCTCCAGGAGCTGCACTCGGCCCTGCGAGGCGGCTCGTGAGCGAGCGAGTTGGCGCGGCGGCGTCTGGACGGAGTCGCCCCGCCGACGGAGTCGGGGTTTCGGGGCGGCGGAGGAAGACGTCGCCTTTGGCGCCGCACGAGCGAGCGAACCAGGAGACACCGTGAGCGAGCGAGTTGGCGCGGCGGCGTCTGGACGGAGTTGCCCCGCCGACGGAGTCGGGGTTTCGGGGCGGCGGAGGAAGACGTCGCCTTTGGCGCCGCACGAGCGAGCGAACCAGGAGACACAGTGAGTTACGCGCTGGCCCGGTCGGCGCTGTTCCGGATCGGCGGCGGTGACGCGGAGGCGGCGCACGAGTGGACGCTGCGCCGCCTTTCCCGCCTCTCGCCGCTCGCGCTGGCGGGCCTGCGCCGCCGGTACGCGGTCGCCGCCCCGGTGCGCGTCTTCGGCGTCGACTTCCCCAACCCGGTGGGGCTCGCCGCGGGCATGGACAAGAACGGCGTGGCGCTGCCCGCGTGGCCCGCGCTCGGCTTCGGCTTCGTCGAGGCCGGGACGGTCACCGCGTACGGGCAGCCGGGCAACCCCCGCCCCCGGCTCTTCCGCCTCCGACAGAGCGAGGCGATCGTCAACCGGATGGGCTTCAACAACGAGGGCGCGGCGGCACTCGCCTCCCGCCTGGCCGAGCTGGGCCCGCTGCCGGTGCCGCTGGGCATCTCGCTGGGCAAGTCGAAGGCGACCCCGCTGGAGCAGGCGGTGGAGGACTACCGCGCCTCGTACGACCTGCTGCGTGACCACGCCTCGTACATCGCGGTCAACGTCTCCTCGCCCAACACGCCCGGCCTGCGCGCGCTCCAGGACCGGGCCCACCTGGACGCGATCCTGGAGGCGCTGACCGGTGGCCCGCCGGTACTCGTCAAGATCGCCCCCGACCTCACCGAGAGTGCGATCGGCGAGGTGCTCGAGGTCTGCGCCGCCCGGGGCGCGGCCGGCCTGATCGCCACCAACACGACCCTCTCCCGCGCCGGCGTGGCGGAGCCGGAGGCCGCGCTGGCCGAGTCCGAGGCGGGCGGTCTGTCCGGGCGCCCGCTGACCGCGCGGGCCCGCGAGGTGGTCGCATTCGTATACCGGGAGACAGGCGGCGCCCTCCCGATCATCGGCGTGGGCGGCATCGTCGACCCCGACGACGCCACGCGGCTGTTCGACGCCGGCGCCAGCCTGGTCCAGCTCTACACGGGCTTCATCTACCGCGGCCCGGCCCTGGTGCGTGCCATCGCCCGTGCGGCCCGGACCTCCAGCGCCGCACCGGACCACCCCCTCAAGGCCCGCCCGTGACCCCCGGCCGTCGCCCTCATCCCGGCGGCGGCCGTTCCTCGTTCATGTACGCGGGCCGCGCGTACCGGCGGAGCATGAGTGGATGGCGGCCAGTGGGGAGGGCGTCGAGGTGAGGCCGGACGAGATCGTGGCGCTCGATCGAGCGCATGTGTGGCATCCGTACGGGCCGATGCCGGGCACCGCCGAGCCGTACGTCGTGGAGAGCGCCGACGGTGTGCGGCTGCGCCTGGCGGACGGGCGGGAGCTGGTCGACGGGATGTCGTCGTGGTGGGCGGCGATCCACGGGTACCGCCATCCGGTGCTGGACGCGGCCGTGGTCGGGCAGCTCGGGCGGATGAGCCACGTGATGTTCGGCGGGCTGACGCACGAGCCGGCGGTGGCGCTCGCCCGCACGCTCGTCGACATCACGCCGGACGGGCTGGAGCACGTCTTCCTCTGCGACTCGGGCTCGGTGAGCGTCGAGGTGGCGGTGAAGATGGCGTTGCAGTACCAGCGCTCGCGCGGCCGCCCGCACAAGCACCGGCTCGCCACCTGGCGCGGCGGCTATCACGGCGACACGTTCCATCCGATGAGCGTGTGCGACCCGGTCGGCGGCATGCACCAGCTCTGGACCGACGTGCTGCCCCGCCAGGTCTTCGCGCCCGCGCCGCCGGACGGCTTCGACGCGCCGCCCGACGAGGGGTACCTCCAGGTGCTCAAGGCGGAGCTGGAGGCGCACGCCGGCAGCCTCGCGGCGGTGATCGTCGAGCCGGTGGTGCAGGGGGCCGGCGGGATGCGCTTCCACAGCCCGGCGTACGTGCGGGCGCTGCGCGACCTGACCCGGGAGTACGACGTCCTGCTGATCCTGGACGAGATCGCGACCGGCTTCGGGCGTACCGGTGCGTTCTTCGCAGCCGACCACGCCGGCGTGACCCCGGACATCATGTGCGTGGGCAAGGCGCTGACCGGGGGATACCTGAGCCTGGCCGCGGCGCTTTGCACGGCGGAGGTGGCCGCCGGGATCTCCCGGGGCGCGGTGCCGGTGCTGGCGCACGGGCCGACGTTCATGGGCAACCCCCTCGCCTGCGCCGTCGCCAACGCCTCCATCGGCCTCCTGCGCGACGGTGACTGGGCGGGGGAGGTCTCCAGGATCGAGAGCGCGCTCCGAGCCGGCCTCGCGCCTCTGGAGAGGGCTCCGGGCGTGCTGGACGTGCGGGTCCTCGGTGCCATCGGCGTGGTCCAGCTGGACCGGCCGGTGGAGATGGCGGCGGCGACGGCCGCGGCGGTGGCGGCGGGGGTGTGGCTGCGCCCGTTCCGCGACCTGATCTACACGATGCCGCCGTACGTGGCGGACGACCTCGATGTCGCGCGGATCACACGGGCGATCGCCGCCGCCGCGCGCGCGGCCTGACCGATCCGAGCCGCCCGTCGGGGGTGGCCAATCAAGATCAAAAGCACGAGCGGGAGGTACGAGCTGATGGAGACCTTCGGGGCGCGGCTGCACCGGGCGATCGGGGAGCGGGGGCCGCTCTGCGTGGGCGTGGACCCGCACCCCTCGCTGCTGGCCGAGTGGGGCCTTCCGGACGACCCGGACGGGCTCGCGACCTTCTGCGAGAGGGTCGTGGAGGCGGTCGGCGACCAGGTGGCGATCGTCAAGCCGCAGTCCGCGTTCTTCGAGAGGCATGGATCGCGAGGAATCGCCACCCTTGAGTCAACTATCCGACAGTTTAAAGATGGCGGTGTTCTGGTTCTGCTGGACGTGAAGCGCGGAGATATCGGTTCCACCGTCCGCGCGTACGCCGACGCGTACCTGGATCCATCCAGTCCTCTGTATGTCGATGCGATCACCGCGAGTCCGTACCTCGGAGTGGGTTCGCTCGCCCCGATGTTCGAGACGGCGGCGGCGCACGGCGGCGGCGTCTTCGTGCTCGCGCTGACGTCCAACCCGGAAGGGCCGTACGTGCAACACGCGGTCGCAGCGGACGGCCGGACCGTCGCGCAGTCCGTCATCGACGAGATTTCCCAGCTCAACAGGGGTGCGGAGCCGCTGGGGAGCTTCGGATTGGTGGTCGGGGCGACCGTAGGCGTGACAGGTCACGACCTGTCCGGCGTGGGCGGACCCATGCTCGCGCCGGGTCTCGGCGCGCAGGGCGGTACGCCGGATGATCTACGCCAGGTCTTTTCCGGGAACGTTTCGGCAGTGCTCCCGTCGTACTCTCGGGAGGTGCTCAAACGCGGTCCGGACACCGCGGCCCTGCGTGCGGCGGTGGAGCGTGCGCAGGCCGAGTGCCGGGCAGTGCTGGCCCGCGCCGCAGGGTGATGCCACCGTCACGATTGCGTGATCATGGCGCGCCGACGTTGCCGAAAACGTCGCTGCCCGCTAGTTTTCCCGGCGCCGGGAATCACATGCCCCTTTGGTTCCGGGCCACACCATGTTTCACAGATGCGGCGGTGGTTTCGCCGCCGCGATAGGGACCTGAGGAGAACTGGTGCCGCTCCCGTCACTGAGCCCCGAACAGCGCGCTGCTGCGCTGGAGAAGGCTGCGGAGATCCGCAAGGCCCGCGCTGAGCTGAAGGAGCAGCTCAAGCAGGGCAAGACCACCCTCGCCGCCGTGCTCGAACGTGCCGAGTCCGACGACGTCGTAGGCAAACTCAAGGTCTCGGCCGTGCTTCAGGCGCTCCCGGGTATCGGCAAGATTCGAGCGACCCAGATCATGGAGAAGCTCAAGATTGCCGACAGCCGGCGCCTCCGCGGACTCGGCGAGCAGCAGCGTAAGGCGCTGCTTGGGGAGTTCGCTTCAAACTGATCGGCCGCACCGTGTAGAAACAAGCAGTGAGCATGGAAGACGACGCGCGCCCGGCGGCTCGCCTCACCGTCCTGTCCGGCCCCTCCGGAGTCGGGAAGGACAGCGTGATCGAGCTGATCCGGGCGCGCTCGCCGTGGGTGTGGCTGTCCGTGTCGGTCACGACCCGCAAGATGCGTGATTACGAAGTCGACGGAGTGCATTACTTCTTCGCCGACCGGGCCGAGTTCGAGCAGATGATCGCCAGCGGCCAGTTGTTGGAGTGGGCCGAGTTCGCCGGAAACCTGTACGGCACGCCCCGCGGTCCGGTCGAGGAGAAGCTCCGCTCCGGCGAGCCCGTCCTCCTCAAGATCGACCTTCAGGGGGCGCGCCAGGTGCGGGCCGCGATGCCCGAGGCGCAGCTGGTGTTCCTCGCCCCGCCGAGCGTCGAGGAGCTCAAGCGGCGCCTCATCGGCCGGGGGACGGACGACGAGGAGACCATCCGCCGCCGCCTCGCCCACGCCGACGAGGAGCTGGCCGCCGAGCGGGAGTTCGACGTGACCGTGGTCAACGACTACGTCGAGCGTGCCGCTGACGAGCTGGTAAGCTTGCTCGGTTCATCATTTCTCGCCCCGGCACGGCCGGGGTCAAACAGCTAGCGACCAGTAAGGATCCACGTGGGCTCCGTCGCCAATCCTGAAGGCATCACCAACCCGCCGATCGACGAGCTGCTGGAGAAGACCTCGTCGAAGTACGCGCTGGTCATCTTCGCCGCCAAGCGCGCCCGCCAGGTCAACGCCTACTACAGTCAGCTCGGAGAGGGCCTGCTGGAGTACGTCGGACCGCTGGTGGAGACCACGCCCCAGGAAAAGCCGCTCTCCATCGCGATGCGCGAGATCAACGCCGGCCTGCTGACGGCCGAGCCCACCGACAACCCGTAGCCGGTGGCCGCGGTCGTCCTGGGAGTAGGCGGCGGCATCGCCGCCTACAAGGCCTGCGAGCTGCTGCGGCTCCTCACCGAGTCCGGCCACTCGGTCCGCGTCGTCCCGACCGCCTCGGCCCTGCGCTTCGTCGGTGCCCCGACCTGGTCCGCCCTGTCGGGTCAGCCGGTCGCCGACGACGTGTGGTCCCAGGTGCACGAGGTGCCACACGTGCGGATCGGCCAGAGCGCCGACCTCGTGGTCGTCGCGCCCGCCACCGCCGACCTCCTCGCGAAGGCCGCGCACGGGCTCGCTGACGACCTGCTGACCAACACACTGCTCACCGCGCGATGCCCGGTGGTGTACGCGCCGGCGATGCACACCGAGATGTGGGAGCACGCCGCCACCGCCGCCAACGTGGCCACACTCCGCGACCGCGGCGCGATCGTGATCGAGCCGGCCGTGGGGCGGCTCACCGGCGCCGACACCGGCAAGGGGCGGCTGCCCGACCCCGCCGAGATCTTCGCGATCGCCCGGCGCGTGCTGGCCCGCGGCACCGGCCACGACGCCGCCGACCTCGCCGGCCGCCACGTGGTGGTGACCGCCGGGGGCACGCGCGAGCCGCTCGACCCGGTCCGCTTCCTGGGCAACCGTTCCTCCGGCAAGCAGGGATACGCGTTCGCCCGCGCCGCCGCCGCCCGGGGCGCCCGGGTCACGCTCGTCAGCGCCAACGTGGCCCTGCCCGACCCGGCGGGCGTCGACATCGTGCGGGTCGGCACCACCGAGGAGCTGCGGAAGGCGACCGTCGACGCGGCGGCGAGCGCCGACGTGGTGGTGATGGCCGCCGCGCCCGCCGACTTCCGCCCGGCGGCATATTCCGCCTCGAAGATCAAAAAGGCCGACGGCGGTGGGGCGCCGGTGATCGAGCTGGTCACCAACCCCGACATCGCGGCCGAGCTGGGCGAGCGAAAGCGCCCCGGCCAGGTGCTCGTCGCGTTCGCGGCAGAGACGGGCGAGGGCGACGACGCGGTCGACAACGCCCGGGCGAAGCTGGCCCGCAAGCGCGCCGACCTGATCGTGCTCAACCGGGTCGGCGTCGACAAGGTGTTCGGCGCGGATTCGAATACGGCGGTGGTTTTCGGTGCCGACGGCTCAGCGACTGAGCTGGCCGAACGCCCCAAGGACGAGGTGGCAGACGCGGTCCTGGATCTCGTCCTGCCCCACTTAACCGCCCTGTCATAAGGGATAGTCAGGCTGATGGCCGGGACCGTCCTGGCTCGAAGCTCAAGCGGCGATGGCTACACTGCCGCGAAACATGCTGACGCAAAACATGCTGACGCGAAACCTACTGACGTTGAACAACGAAGACACAAACGTGAGGAGCACCGTGGCACGCCGCCTGTTCACCTCCGAGTCGGTCACGGAGGGTCACCCCGACAAGATCGCTGACCAGATCAGCGACGGGATTCTCGACGCGCTGCTCGCCCAGGATCCGCGCAGCCGGGTCGCGGTGGAGACGCTGATCACGACCGGCCAGGTGCATGTGGCCGGTGAGGTCACCACCAAGGCCTACGCGGACATCCCGGCGATCGTGCGGGAGACGATCCTGGGGATCGGGTACGACTCGTCGAAGAAGGGCTTCGACGGCGGGTCCTGTGGCGTGAGCGTCTCGATCGGTTCGCAGTCGCCGGACATCGCGCAGGGCGTCGACAACGCGTTCGAGTTGCGGGCGGAGGGCTCGGAGAGCGCGCTGGACGCGCAGGGCGCCGGCGACCAGGGCATGATGTTCGGCTTCGCCTGCTCGGAGACCCCCGAGCTGATGCCGCTGCCGATCGCGCTGGCCCACCGCCTGGCCCGCCGCCTGTCCGCGGCACGCAAGGACGGCACGATTCCCTACCTGCGTCCGGACGGCAAGACGCAGGTGACGGTGGAGTACGAAGGTTTGCGCCCGGTCCGTCTCGACACGGTTGTCGTCTCCAGCCAGCACGCCGCCGACATCTCCCTGGAGTCGCTGCTGACCCCGGACGTCCGCGAGCACGTGATCTCCCCCGAGCTGGAAGGGCTGGGCCTGGACACCGAGGGCTACCGCCTCCTGGTCAACCCGACCGGTCGTTTCGAGATCGGTGGCCCGATGGGCGACGCGGGTCTGACCGGCCGGAAGATCATTGTGGACACCTACGGTGGCTACGCGCGTCACGGTGGTGGCGCCTTCTCCGGCAAGGACCCGTCCAAGGTGGACCGTTCCGCGGCGTACGCGATGCGCTGGGTCGCCAAGAACGTCGTCGCCGCCGGCCTCGCCGAGCGGGTCGAGACCCAGGTCGCCTACGCGATCGGCAAGGCCCAGCCGGTGAGCCTGTTCGTCGAGACGTTCGGCACCGAAAACGTGCCGGTCGACCGGATCGAGAAGGCCATCAACGAGGTCTTCGACCTGCGGCCCGCCGCGATCATCCGCGACCTCGACCTGCTGCGGCCGATCTACCGGCAGACCGCGGCATACGGCCACTTCGGCCGCGACCTGCCCGAGCTGACCTGGGAGAACACGGACCGCGCCGCCGACCTCAAGAGCGCCGCGGGCGCGTAGGGGACGGCAGAATGGCGCGGTGACCCCGCGTAAGACGAGCGACCGGCAGCCGGCCACACGGTTGCCGGTCGCTCGCGTTTGCGTCGATGTGCCGCTGGCGCACCTCGACCGGCCGTTCGACTATCTCGTGCCGGCCGAGCTCGACGAGGGCGCCCAGCCCGGCACGCGGGTCAAGGTGCGCTTCTCCGGGCAGCTCGTCGACGGCTGGCTGCTGGAGCGCGCCGAGGAGTCCGGGCATGAGGGGCGGTTGGCGTACGTCGAGCGGCTCGTCTCGCCCGAGGTGGTGCTCACGCCCGAGGTGGCGCGGCTGGCCCGGGCGGTCGCCGACCGGTACGCGGGCAACCTCGCCGACGTGCTCCGCCTCGCCGTGCCGCCCCGCCACGCCCGCGCCGAGCAGGCGGCCCCGCCCGAGCCGGCGGCGGAAGGCCCGGACATCACCGTCGACGAGAGCGGCTGGGGCGCGTACGGCGCGGCCGGCTTCCTCACCGCCCTCGGCGAGGCGCGAGCCGCCCGCGCGGTCTGGTCGGCGCTGCCGGGGGAGGACTGGCCGGCCCGGTTCGCCGAGGCGGCCGCCGCCACCGTGCGCGCCGGGCGGGGCGCCGTCGCCGTGGTCGCCGACGCGCGCGACCTCGACCGCCTCGACGCCGCGCTCACCGCCACGCTCGGTGCGGGCCGGCACGTCGCGCTCTCCGCCGCGCTCGGACCGGCCAAGCGCTACCGGGCGTTCCTGGCCGCGAGCCGGGGGCACGTGCCGGTGGTGGTAGGCACGCGGGCGGCCATGTTCGCGCCCGTCGCCGACCTGGGGCTGGTCGCGCTCTGGGACGACGGCGACGACCTGCACGCCGAGCCGCGCGCGCCGTACCCGCACGCCCGCGAGGTGCTGCTCACCCGCGCCCAGCTCGCCGGCGCCGCCGCCCTCCTCGGCGGGTACGCCCGCACCGGCGAGGCGCAGCTGCTGCTGGAGACCGGCTGGGCCAAGGAGATCGTGGCGCCGAGGGAGACCGCGCGGGTCCGTACCCCCTCGGTCAGCCCCATCGGCGACGACCCGCAGCTGGCCCGCGACCCGGCGGCCGCGACGGCGCGGCTGCCGAGTGTGGGGTGGGAGGCGGCCCGCACCGCGCTCAAGGCCGGGGCGCCGGTGCTCGTGCAGGTCCCGCGGCGCGGCTACCTGCCGTCGATGGCGTGCGCCGACTGCCGCACCCCGGCCCGCTGCCCGCACTGCTCCGGCCCGCTCGCGCTCCGCTCCTCGCACGCCGTGCCCGGCTGCCAGTGGTGCGGGCGCGTGGCCGCCGCGTACGCCTGCCCGCGCTGCGGCGGCCGGCGGCTGCGCGCGGCCGTCGTCGGCGCCCGGCGTACCGCCGAGGAGCTGGGGCGGGCGTTTCCCGGCGTGCCGATCCGCACCTCCGGCCGCGACGAGGTGCTGGCCGGCGTGCCGGACGAGGCGGCGGTCGTGGTCGCCACGCCGGGCGCCGAGCCGCTCGCCGCCGGCGGATACGGCGCGGTGCTGCTGCTCGACACCTGGGCGCTGCTCACCCGCGCCGACCTGCGGGCCACCGAGGAGACGCTGCGCCGGTGGATGAACGCCGCCGCGCTGGCGCGCGCCAGCGGCCGGGTCGTGGTCGCCGCCGACGGCTCGCTGCCGACCGTCCAGGCCCTCATCCGTTGGGACCCTTCCTGGTACGCCGCCCGCGAGCTGGCCGAGCGCCGCGAGCTGGGCTTCCCGCCGGCGGCCCGGATGGCGAGCCTCACCGGCGCCCCGGACGCGGTGGCCGACCTGCTCGCCTCGGCCCGCCTGCCGGAGGGCGCCGAGCTGCTCGGCCCGGTGCCGGCGCCGCAGGGCCAGGAGCGGATGCTGGTCCGGGTCCGCCGCGCCCAGCAGGCCGCACTCGCCAGGGCGCTGCACGAGGCGGCGAGCGTCCGTACCGCGCGCAAGGCCGCCCAGCCGGTCCGCGTCCAGGTGGACCCCCTCGACCTGCTGTAGCGTGCGGCCGACTCCGTAGACTTGTACGTCAGCCTTCGCGCCGTCTCCCCGAGGAGCCCTTCTGTGACCGTCCAGCCCATCCGAGTGTTCGGCGACCCCGTGCTCAGGACGCCCGCCGAGCCGGTCGTCGACTTCGACGCGGAGCTGCGGCGGCTCGTGGCCGACCTCACCGAGACCATGCGGGAGGCGAGCGGGGTCGGGCTCGCCGCGCCCCAGCTCGGCGTGGGGCTGCGCGTGTTCACCTTCGACGTCGACGACGTGCTGGGCCACCTGATCAACCCGGAGCTGACCTTCCCCGACGAGGAGGAGCAGGAGGGGCAGGAGGGGTGCCTGTCCATCCCCGGGCTCTACTTCGACACCAAGCGCCGGATGAACGTCGTGGCACAGGGCTTCAACATGTACGGCGACCCGGTGCGGATCGTCGGCACCGAGCTGATGGCGCGGTGCGTGCAGCACGAGACCGACCACCTCGACGGCGTGCTCTTCGTCGACCGTCTCGACCCCGAGGCGCGCAAGGAGGCGATGAAGGCGATCCGGGCCGCGGAGTGGTACGACGCGGCGACCCCGCCCACCGTCAAGGTGAGCCCGCACGCCTCCAGCAGCCCCTTCGGTCTGGGTCGGTGACGGGTGCGCCTGGTCTTCGCCGGCACGCCGGCCGTCACACTGCCCACGCTCGACGCGATCGCCGCCTCCAGCCATGAGATCGTCGCCGTGGTGACCCGCCCCGACGCGCCCGCCGGCCGGGGGCGCCGCCTGGTGCGTTCGCCCGCCGGCGCGTGGGCCGACGAGCGGGGCATCGAGGTGCTCACCCCGGCCCGCCCCCGCGAGCCGGAGTTCCAGGCCCGCCTCCGCGAGCTGGCGCCCGACTGCGTGCCCGTGGTGGCGTACGGCGCGCTGGTGCCGCCCGCCGCGCTGGAGATCCCCAAGCACGGCTGGATCAACCTGCACTTCTCGCTGCTGCCCGCCTGGCGCGGTGCGGCGCCCGTGCAGCACGCGGTGCTGCACGGCGACACCGTCACCGGCGCGAGCGTCTTCCAGCTCGAGGAGGGCATGGACACCGGGCCGGTCTACGGCACGCTGACCGAGGAGGTCCGGCCCACCGACACCTCCGGCGACCTGCTGGAGCGGCTGGCCGTCTCCGGCGCCGGGCTGCTCGTGGCGGTGCTCGACGCGATCGGGTCGGGCGCGGCGCGGGCCGAGCCGCAGCCGGCCGACGGCGTCTCGCTCGCCCCGAAGATCACCGTCGAAGACGCCGAGGTGCGCTGGCGCGAGCCCGCGTTCGCGGTCGACCGGCGGGTCCGGGCCTGCACGCCCGCGCCGGGCGCGTGGACC
Source organism: Phytohabitans kaempferiae (assembly GCF_042433955.1). Lineage (NCBI taxonomy): Bacteria > Bacillati > Actinomycetota > Actinomycetes > Micromonosporales > Micromonosporaceae > Phytohabitans > Phytohabitans kaempferiae. The sequence goes on from NZ_JBHLUH010000013.1 coordinate 230,232, forward strand.
ACCTTCCGCGGCGACCGGGTCAAGCTCGGCCCGGTCCGCCCCATCCGGTACGGGCCCGAGCTGCAGCCGGGCGACCTGCTCGTGGAGAAGGAACGGGTCCTCGTGGGCACCGCCACCGACCCGGTGGCGCTCGGCGAGGTGCGGCCGGCTGGCAAGAAGGCGATGCCGGCGCTCGACTGGGCCCGGGGCGCCCGCGTCTCCTCGGAGTCGTTCGCGTGAGGGGCGCGGTGCGTGCCGCCCGGCCAGACCTGCCGCGCCGGGCGGCGTACGAGGCGGTGGCGGCCGTGCACCGGGACGGCGCGTACGCCAACCTGGTGCTCCCGGCCATCCTGCGCGACCTGCGGCTGCACGGGCGGGACGCGGCGTTCGCCACCGAGCTGACGTACGGCGCGCTGCGCCACGAGGGCACGCTCGACCTGATCATCGGTGCGGCGGCCGGGCGCGAGGTGGCCCGGATCGACCCGCCGGCCCGCGACGCGCTGCGCCTCGGGGCGTACCAGCTGCTGCACACGCGCGTACCGGCGCACGCGGCGGTCTCCGCGACCGTCGACCTGGTGCGGTCGGTCGCGCCGGGCGCCACCGGCTTCGCCAACGCGGTGCTGCGCGAGATCGCCCCGCAGACTCTCGACGCGTGGATCGCCAAGGTCGCGCCGCCGTACGAGGAGGACCCGGTCGCCCACCTCGCGGTCGCCGACAGCCATCCACAGTGGATCGTGCGGGCGTTCAGCGAGGCGCTCGGCGGCGACCTCGACGAGACCACGCGGCTGCTCATCGAAGACAACCAGCGCCCGCCGGTGCACCTGTGCGCCCGACCCGGGCGCGCCGACGCGGTCGAGCTCGCCGACGAGGTGGGCGGGGCCCCGGGCGCCTTCTCGCCGTACGCCGTCTACCTGCCCGGCGGCGCCCCGGGCGACCTGCCGGCGGTGGTCGAGGGGCGGGCGCACGTACAGGACGAGGGCTCCCAGCTCGTCGCCGCGGCGCTGGCCCAGGCGCCGCTCGACGGGGCGGACGCGCGCTGGCTCGACCTGTGCGCCGGCCCGGGCGGCAAGACCGGGCTGCTCGGCGCGCTCGCCGCCCAGCGCGGGGCCGAGGTGACCGCGGTCGAGGTGGCCGAGCACCGCGCCCGGCTGGTCGAGCAGGCGACGCGTGGCATGCCGGTGACCGTGCTGCACCAGGACGGCCGCGCGCTGGACCCGTGGATGGAAGGCGCCTTCGACCGCGTACTCGTCGACGCGCCGTGCACCGGGCTCGGCTCGCTGCGCCGCCGTCCCGAGTCGCGGTGGCGCCGCCAGCCCTCCGATCTGCCGCCGCTGACCCGGCTCCAGCGCGAGCTGCTCCGGTCCGCGTTCACGGCGGTGCGCCCGGGCGGGCTCGTCGCGTACGTCACCTGCTCGCCGCACCTGGTCGAGACGCACGTGACGGTCACCGAGGCGGCGCGGCGCAGCGGGCTCCCGGTCGACCTGGTCGACGCGCGGCCACTGCTGCCGGCGGGGATGCCAGGGCTGGGCGCGGGACCGACCGTGCAGCTCTGGCCACACCGGCACGGCACCGACGCGATGTTCCTGGCGCTGCTGCGCCGCGGCTGACGACCCGGCGGCCGCCTCCCGCTCCCCGCGGTGGGCGGCCGCCCCGCTTCCGCCTCGCGACAATTGGCGTGCGCCGGGCGGCCACGCTGCTGCCGTCTCGCCACGGCCGGCGTGAGCTGGGCGGCCGTGCCGCTGCCGTCTCGCGACGGCCGGCGTGTGCTGGGCGGCCACCGCCTCGAGTGCCGGGGCGGTGGCGTGCTAGGACGTGGTCGTGCGCCGGCGCGGATCAGGCCCGAGCCGGGCTCAGCGGATTCGCAGCACGTTCGGGCCGGCGTCCTTCATCGAGCGGCGCAGGTTCTGTCCGCTGACCCAGAGGAAGCACTGCACGCCCCGGTTGCCGTCGGCCCACTCGTCGGCGGTGGGGTAGTAGATGATCGTGCCGGTGCGGAACTGGATGTTGCTGTCGTTGGGCACCTTCGCCCACTTCGCCACCACGCCACGGCATCCGGTGTGCGCCCGCTGCGTGTTCTTCTGGAAGTCGGCGAACGAGGTCTCCGGCGCGGTCCAGACGCCCGCGTACTCGGCGCCGTGCGCGGTGGTGCAGGCGACCGGGTCCATCGACCTGATGCGGTTGCCGTTGAGCTGGGCCTTGAAGCAGCCGTACGCGATGGGCGACGACTGCTTGAAGACGCCGCCGAGCGGGCCGGTGCGGCGCTTGACGTCGCCCGAGTCGAGCGACTCGATCTCGGCGATGTCGCACCGGAACCACCGGCTGCCGCCGGACCACGCCTGCGTCGAGGGGTAGAAGACGACCACGTCGAGCCGGCCGCCGCGCCAGTCGCCGCCCAGGTACTCGCTGGCCTTGGCGTCGCACTCGGTGAACGCGGTGCGCGCCTCCGTCGAGCCCGGCTCCGGCGGCTGGCCGCGCTCGGCGTCGGCGCCGCCGAACTGGCCGACGTGCACCGTCTCGAACTGGTGCGAGTCGGCGCAGTCGAGCGGGTTGTAGAGCGTGCGCGAGAGGTTGGTCTCGTTGGGCAGGTTGAGGTGGCAGACGTTCGACTCCGGCACGAACGGCTGCGCCTCCGGCTGCGCCTTCCAGTCGTTGGTCAGGTCGCCGTCCACCCCCGCCGGGTTCGCGCAGCCGGCGACCAGCGCCGCCAACAGTCCACCGAGCACGGCCGTGCCCACCACGCGTCGCATGTGTCACCCTCCCCAGGGGTCCGTTCCGGCGCAGCATACGACACGCGACAAAGTGACTCTTGCCTGGCACATGCCGCGGCACGGGCAGGTGAACCCTCCGTGGTCGCCGCGGCGCACCTCGCTCCGGACGTTGCCAGCCCCCGGGACGGGCTCCGTACACTGTCGGAGGTGAGCGCACCATCGCCGGTCGTCGCGCCGAGCATCCTCGCCGCCGATTTCGCCCGCCTCGCCGAGGAGGCCCGCGCGGTCGAGGGCGCCGCCGACTGGCTGCACGTCGATGTGATGGACAACCATTTCGTGCCCAATCTCACGATCGGGCTGCCGGTCGTGCAGAGCCTGCGGGCGGCGACCACGATCCCGTTCGACGTGCACCTGATGATCGAGGATCCGCGCCGGTGGGCCCCGGGCTACGCCGACGCGGGCGCCTACAACGTCACGTTCCACGTCGAGGCCTCCGACGACCCGGTCTCGCTCGCCAAGGACCTGCGCGCCGCGGGCGCCAAGGCGGGGCTGGCGATCGACCGTGACACGTCGATCGAGCCCTACCTCGACCTGCTGCCCAGCTTCGACACGCTGCTGATCATGACGATCAAGGCCGGGTTCGGCGGGCAGAAGTTCCTCCCCGCCATGCTCGACAAGGTCGCCGCCGCCCGCCGCCACGCCCGCGCCGGCCACCTCGAGCTGCGGATCGAGGTCGACGGCGGGATCGCGGAGGAGACGATCGCCCAGGCGGCCGAGGCGGGCGCCGACGCCTTCGTGGCCGGCACCGCCGTCTACAGCGCGCAGGACCCCGCCGAGGCGGTGCGCAAGCTGCGCGGCATCGCCGCCCGGGCGATGGCCGAGCCGTGAGCGCCGAGCCGGCCGCCGATCGGCCCGACCTGATCCTGGTCGTCGACGACGACCAGGACATCGCGCGCTTCGTGAGCGTCAACCTCAAGATTCACGGCTTCGAGGTGGTGCTGGCCGGCGACGGGCTGGAGGCGCTCGAGCTGGTCGAGCAGCGCCACCCCGACCTGGCCGTGGTCGACCTGATGATGCCCCGGATGGACGGGCTGGAGCTGACCCGCCGCCTCCGGGCCAACCCGATGACCTCCGCGCTTCCGGTGATCATGCTGACCGCCAAGGGCATGACCGTCGACAAGGTGGTCGGCCTCACCGCCGGCGCCGACGACTACCTGGTCAAGCCCTTCGACACGCTCGAGCTGATCGCCCGGGTCCGCTCCACGCTCCGGCGCAACCAGGAGTTCCGCGAGGTCTCGCCGCTCACCGGCCTGCCCGGCAACACGCGCGTGCGGCGGGAGATCCTCGACCGCATGCGCAGCGGCACCGACTACGCGGTGGGCTACGTCGACATCGACCGGTTCAAGAGCGTCAACGACGTCTACGGCTTCGAGCGCGGCGACGAGTTCATCACCGCGCTGGCCCGCAGCATGCACCGGGCGGTGGTGTCGGCGGGGCTGCCCCCGGCGTTCCTCGGCCACATCGGCGGCGACGACTTCGTGATCGTCTGCCACCCCGACCAGATCCTGCCGCTGACCCAGCAGGCGGTGGTCGACTTCGAGCAGGCCGCCGACGAGCTGTACGACGCCGAGCACGCCAAGCGCGGCTACATCCTCGTGCCCGACCGCCGGGGCAACCTGCTCAAGGCCCACCTGGTGACCCTCTCGATCGGCGTGGCCCAGCACACCGCGACCGGCCGGCAGTACACCGATCCGCGCGAGGTCATCGCGGTCGCGTCCGAGATGAAGAAGGTCGCCAAGGGCCAGCCCGGCTCCTATATCGCCGTCGATCGCCGCAAGGCGGACAGCCAGCAAGGACTGTGATGTTGGCCGCGCCGTCTGGTGCGGACGGCCCGTAGGCGTGTAAGACTCGTTGGGTAACCCACCACGCGCTGGCGGGGCTCGGTGAAATTCCGAACCGGCGGTAATCCGGGGCGTAACGCCCGGAAAGCCCGCGACCCGGTCGTAACCAACGGCCGGTGGACCTGGTGTGACTCCAGGGCCGACGGTCAAAGTCCGGATGGGAGTTAGCGCGCGGGACGGAGGCACCCCTGGACGGGGTCGGTTCGCCGACGCCGCCGGGTTCTGCCGCCCCAGTCGCTCTTTCCCCTCTTCCTGCCCGCGCGCCGCAGGCACGCAGGGAGAAGGGGCGCCCATCATGGCGAGCGTTGACGAGGCGATGACCCGCGCGATCGCGCTGGCCGCCCGCGGGCTCGGCACCACCAGTCCCAACCCCGTCGTCGGTTGCGTCATCCTCGACCGGCAGGGCGACGTCGTGGGCGAGGGCTTCCACGCGTACGCGGGCGGCCCGCACGCCGAGATCGTCGCGCTGGCCCAGGCGGGGGAGCGGGCCAGGGGCGGTACGGCCGTCGTCACGCTGGAGCCCTGCGACCACACCGGACGCACCGGCCCCTGCACGCGGGCGCTGATCCGCGCCGGTGTGGCCAAGGTTGTCGTGGCGGTCGCCGATCCCAACCCGCTCGCCGGCGGTGGCGCGCACACGCTCCGCGCGGCCGGCGTCGAGGTGGTGACCGGCGTCCGCGAGGGCGAGGCCGAGCAGGGCAACATCGCCTGGCTGACCGCGGTGCGCCGGGACCGGCCGTACGTGATCTGGAAGTACGCGGCCACGCTCGACGGGCGCTCCGCCGCCATCGACGGCTCCAGCATGTGGATCACCTCGGAAGCCGCCCGGATGGACGTGCACAAGCTGCGCGGCACCGTCGACGCGGTGGTGGTGGGGGTCGGCACCGTCCTCGCCGACGACCCCCGGCTCACCGCCCGCAACCTGCGCGACGGCACTCTCAACATCCGGCAGCCGCTCCGGGTCGTGGTGGACTCCGCGGGTCGTACCCCCGAGGGAGCCCGCGTGCGCGACGGCGCCGCACCGACCTGGGTGGTCACCGCGGCGGAGGTCGGGACCGGTCCGGACGGGCGGGTCGACCTGGGCGCGCTGCTCGCGGGCCTCTACGTCCGCGGCGTCCGCGCGGTGCTGCTGGAGGGCGGGCCGACGCTCGCCGGCGGCTTCCTGGCCGCCGGGCTGGTCGACAAGATCATCGGGTACGTCGCCCCGAAGCTCCTCGGGGCCGGCTCTCCCGCGCTCGCCGACGCGGGCGTGCACACGATCGCCGAGGCGATCGACCTTCACTACACGGAGATCACCCAGGTCGGACCGGACCTGCGGTTCACCGCGACACCGGTCGGCAAGGCACCTGGCGCGGAGGCGTCCGGACCGGGCCGCGACACCGGCGACGTCGGGGTCTCCGGGCAGCGCGGGAAGGCGCCGCGCGCGCAGGCGCACCAGGGGACTGGGGAGAGGGAGGGCTGAACGATGTTCACCGGAATCGTCGAAGAGCTGGGCGAGCTGGTCCGCCTGGACTGGCACGGCGACGGCGGGGTCGCCACGCTGCGCGGCCCGCTGGTCGCCTCCGACGCCCGCCTGGGCGACTCCATCGCGGTCAACGGCGTGTGCCTGACCGTCGTCGAGGTCGCCGGCGAGACCTTCACGGTCGACGTGATGAAGGAAACCTTCGACCGCACCGCGCTCGGCACGCTCGCGCCCGGCGACCCGATCAACCTGGAACGGGCCGCCACGCTCGGCACTCGCCTCGGCGGTCACCTGGTGCAGGGGCACATCGACGGGGTTGGCCGGATCGTCTCCCGAACGCCCGGAGAGAGGTGGGAAGACATCTCAATCGAACTTCCGCCGGGTCTTTCCCGTTACGTGGTGGAAAAGGGGTCGATCACTGTCGACGGGGTATCGCTGACCGTCGTCGCGGTGGCCGACTCGTCGTTCGCGGTGAGCCTGATACCCACCACCATGGCGCTCACCACTCTCGGGCGCAAGGGCGTCGGAGACCTGGTCAACCTGGAGGTCGACGTGATCGGCAAGTACGTGGAGAAGCTCCTGGCGGTGCGGCGGTGAGCGAGCGAGCTGGTGCGGCGGCATCTGGACCGAGCTGCCTCGCCCACGAGGTCGGGTTTTCCGGGCGGCGGGGGATGACGTCGCCTTCAGCGCCGCGTGAGCGCGCGAACGAGGAGGCAGCATGAACACCATCGAGGAGGCCATCGCCGAGTTCGGGGCCGGGCGGCCGGTGATCGTGGTGGACGACGAGGACCGCGAGAACGAGGGCGACCTGATCTTCGCGGCCGAGCTCGCCACGCCGGAGCTGATGGCGTTCATGGTCCGGCACACCTCGGGGTACATCTGCGCGCCGATCACCGAAGAGGATGCCGACCGGCTCGAGCTGCCGCCGATGTACCACGTCAACCAGGACAAGAGGGGCACCGCGTACACCGTGACGGTCGACGCGCGGGAGGGCGTGAGCACCGGCATCTCGGCCGCCGACCGGGCGCGTACCGTGCGGCTGCTCGCCGACCTCGCCACCGACCCCACAGAGCTGAGCCGCCCCGGTCACGTCGTGCCGCTGCGGGCCAAGGCCGGGGGCGTGCTCCGCCGGGCCGGCCACACCGAGGCCACCGTCGACCTGGCGGTGCTCGCCGGGCTGCGGCCGGCCGGCGTGCTCTGCGAGCTGGTCAACGACGACGGCACGATGATGCGCCTGCCGGAGCTGGAGAAGTTCGCGGTCGAGCACCGGATCACGATCGTCACGATCGCCGACCTCATCGCGTACCGCCGCCGCACAGAGCGCCAGGTCGAGCGGGTCGCCGAGGCCCGCCTCCCCACGGCGCACGGGGTCTTCCGGGCGGTCGGCTACCGGGCCGAGATGGATTCCGAGACCGAGCACGTGGCGCTGGTGTACGGCGAGGTCGGCGACGGCGAGGACGTGCTGGTGCGGGCCCACTCCGAGTGCCTCACCGGCGACGTCTTCGGCTCGCTCCGCTGCGACTGCGGCCCCCAGCTCGAAGCCGCCCTCGCCCGGGTCGCCGCCGAGGGGCGCGGCGTGGTGCTCTACATGCGCGGCCACGAGGGGCGGGGGATCGGGCTGCTGCACAAGCTCCAGGCGTACGAGCTGCAGGACCTCGGCCGGGACACCGTCGACGCCAACCTGGAGCTGGGGCTGCCGGCCGACGCGCGAGACTACGGCACGGGCGCGCAGATCCTGTACGACCTGGGGATCCGCTCGATGCGCCTGCTCACCAACAACCCCGCGAAGCGGGCGGCGCTTTCCGGGCAGGGGCTGCGCATCGTGGGGCGCGAGTCGCTGCCCGTCCGGCCGCACCCGGAAAACGTGCGGTACCTGCGGACGAAGCGCGACCGCATGGGCCACCTGCTCGACGGCCTGGGCGACGTGGTGGAAGGTTCGGCGTGACGCGGATGCCGGTGGCCGCCCGGGCGGCCACGCACCGGTCCGGTTTCGATGTCATGGAGGGTTTGGCCTGATGGCGGGTTTCGGTGAGCCAGGTGTGTCCACTGTCGACGCACACGGCCTGACGGTGGGGATCGTCGCCGCGCGGTGGCACGGTGACCTGACCGACCACATGCTGGCTCGGGCGATCGAGGCGGCCAAGGCATGCGGCGCGGCCGACATCGTGGTCACGCGCGCGGCCGGCTCGGTCGAGCTGCCGATCGTGGCGCAGGCACTGGCCCGCCGGTGCGACGTGGTGGTCGCGCTCGGCGTGGTCGTGCGGGGCGCCACGGCCCACTTCGACTACGTGTGCAAGTCGGTCACCGAGGGCCTGACCCGCGTGGCGCTCGACGAGTCCACGCCGGTCGCGCACGGCGTGCTCACCGTCAACACCATCGAGCAGGCCCGCGACCGGGCCGGCCTGCCCGGCTCGGCCGAGGACAAGGGCTGGTCCGCGACCGTGGCAGCGCTCGACGCGGCACTGGCGATCCGCGCCCTCTCCTGACGTCACTGTGGACAGTGCCGCCGCCCGCCAGGGCGGCGGCACTGCCGTCTGCGGCGAGGTCTTCACCGCCCACCAAGCGGGCCGTCCGCCGCTGTGCCGACAGATACCTGTTCCTGTTAATCGATTTCCTGTTAATCGATCGTGTGTTTTCAGACGGCTGCCCTACAGGCGGCCCGCCTCGATGATGCGGCTCAGAAACTGGCGCGTGCGTGCCTCCACCGGCTCGGCGAACACCTGCTCCGGCGGCCCCTGCTCCAGCACCTTCCCGCCGTCGAGGAAGCAGACCCGGTCGGCCACCTGGCGGGCGAAACCCATCTCGTGTGTGGCCAGCACCATCGTCACGCCGTCGGCCTTGAGGTCGCGGATCATCGAGAGCACCTCGCCGACCAGCTCCGGGTCGAGCGCCGACGTCACCTCGTCCAGCAGCAACAGCCGGGGGGAGTTGACCAGCGCCCGCACGATCGCGACCCGCTGCTGCTGCCCGCCGGAGAGCCGGTCCGGGTACTGGTCCGCCTTCTCCGCCAGCCCGACCCGCGCCAGCCACTCCAGCGCGCGGGCGCGGGCCGAGGCGCGGGGCACGCCGTGCACGCGGACCGGCGCGAGCGTGATGTTCTCCAGCACCGTCATGTGCGGAAACAGGTTGTACGCCTGGAAGACGATCCCGATCCGCTGCCGCACCTTGTCCTGGTTGACCCGGGGGTCGGTGATGTGCTCGCCGTCCAGGTGGATCGTGCCGTCGTCGAGCTCCTCGAGGAGGTTGACGCAGCGCAGCAGCGTGGACTTGCCCGAGCCGGACGCCCCGATCAGCGCCACCACCTCGTGCTCGGCCACGTCGAGGTCGAGCCCGGCGAGCACCGAGCGGCCCTCGAAGTCCTTCCGTACGCCCCGGCAGGAGAGCACCATCATGACGACTGCCTCCGCGCGGCTCGCAGCGTGACCCAGTCGGTGACCGCGATGAGCGGCGCCGCCAGGAGTACGAAGAGGAGGGCCGCGACGATGTACGGCGTGAAGTTGAACGTCTCGGCCGTGTGGATCTGGGCCGCCCGCACCGCGTCGATCGGCCCGGCCAGCGAGACCAGCCCCACGTCCTTCTGGAGGGCCACGGTGTCGTTGAGCAGCGGCGGCGCGACCCGGCGCACGGCCTGGGGGAGGACCACGAAGCGCATCGTCTGGCGGTAGGTGAGACCCAGCGACCGGGCCGCCGCGAGCTGGCTGGGATGCACCGACTCGATGCCGGCGCGGAAGACCTCGGCGAGGTAGCCGGAGTAGGTGATGACCAGCGCGATCCCGCCCAGCACCAGCGTGCTCGGCATGCCCTGGAGGCGGAGGCCGGGCAGGCCGAGCGTCATCACGTACAGCACGATGATGAGCGGCAGCCCGCGAAACGTGTACGTGTAGCCGGTCGCGAGCGCGCGCACCGGGAAGAAGACCGGCCCGCGCAGGGTGCGCAGCAGCGCGATGACCAGCCCGAGCGTGAGTGCGCCGAGCGCGCAGAAGAAGAGCAGCCGGATGTTGAGCCACAGCCCGCGCAGCACGTCGGGGAAGGCGTCGCGGGCCACCGCCGGGTCGAGGAACGACTCGCGTACCCGCTCCCAGCCCGGCGCCCCGGTCACCACCACGACCAGCAGGACGCCGAGCACCACAGTGGACACCGCCGCCACCAGGACCGATACCAGGGTCTGGCGGCGGCGGTACGCTATCCGGTCGAGCTGCGCGGGACTGAGACCGCCGCTCACGTCAGCTCGCGTGCCCCAGCCGCCTGGGCGAGCCACTGCTTCTCCAGGTTTTCCAGCGTCTTGTCGGTGCGGAGCTGGTCGACGGCCTGGGTCACGCAGCCGGTCAGCGGCGACCCCTTGTCGAGCACCAGCCCGAACTGCTCCGGCACGCCCACCTGGGGCAGCTGGCCCACGATGACCGCGTCTTCCAGCTCGGCGGCGGTCATGTAGAACGCGGTCGGCAGGTCCACCACGAGGCCGTCGATCTGCCCGTTCTGGAGGGCCTTCTTGGCGTCGTCGTTGGTGTTGAAGACCTGCGGCTGCTGGCTCGGCTTCACCAGGTCGGTGATCGCCTGGTAGCTGGTGGTGCCGACCTGTGCGCCGAGCTTGGCGCTCTGGAGCGCGTCGACCGAGGCTGCGGAGGCGATCGCGGAGGATTTGAGGGCGATCACGGTCTGCCGCACGAGGTAGTACGGCCCGGAGAAGTCGACCGCCTTCTTGCGTTCCTCTGTGATCGAGAACTGGTTGATGTCGAAGTCGAAGTCCTTGGGTCCGGGGGCGACCGCGTTGTTGAAGGGGACCCGCACCCAGGTCACGTCGCCCTGCGCGTAGCCGAGCCGGTCGGCCACCGCGTACGCCACGGCGGCCTCGAAGCCCTGTCCGTTCTCCGGCTTGTTGTCCTGGAACCACGGCCCGTACGCCGGGTCGTCGGTGGCGATGGTCAGCTTCCCGGCGGTCTTGGTGGTGAGCTGGTCCTTTGTGCACGAGGTGAGCCCGGTGGCGGCGGGCGGGGCCGGCGACTCGTCGTCGGCGGGGGCACAGCCAAAAAGCGCCAACATGATGGCGAGGGGCAGAAAGCGGCGAGCCATGCGCGACAGCATAGGCGCGGGTTGTAAACCTGATGGAGACCTGGCGCGTCGTAACACCGTGGCAGCAACCGGGAGCGTGGTCGCCGTGACCCCGACGGCAGAGGCGTGGGCCGCCGACGAGGCGGTGACGCACCTCTTCACGGCCCACTACCGGCCGCTGGTGCGCCTCGCCACGCTGCTGTTGCACGACAGCGGGCGGGCCGAGGAGATCGTCCAGGACTCGTACGTGGCGCTGCACGGCCACTGGCGCCGCCTCCGCGACGCCGACAAGGCGCTCGCCTACCTGCGGACCAGCGTCGTCAACCGTTCCCGGTCGGCGCTGCGGCACCGCAAGGTGGTCGACCGCCACCTCGCGCTCGCCCGTCCCGCCCCCGACGTGCCCAGCGCCGAGGCGGGCGCGCTCGACGCGCTGCGGCACGACGCGGTGGTCGCCGCCCTCCGCGCCCTGCCCGCCCGCCAGCGCGAGGCGCTGGTCCTGCGCTACTACCTCGACCTCTCCGAAGCCGACATCGCCGCCACGATGGGGTGCAGTCGCGGTGCCGTGAAGAGCCACTGTTCGCGGGGCATGGCCGCCCTGCGGGAGACGCTGGAGCGCAGCTCATGAGCGAGCGAGTCATCGGGCGCGGGGCGGTTGGAGTCTCGTGGCCGCCCGGAGCGAAGCGAGGACGGCCATGAGCGACGGTCGCGAGGATGTGCTCCGCCGGGTCCTGGAGGCCGAGGCGGCGAAGGTCGAGGTGCGCCCGGACGCCCTCGCCGTGATCCGCGCGCGGACCGCGCGGCGCGGGCGGTGGCTGCCGTTCGGGGCGATCGCGCTCACCGCCGCCACCGCGACCGCCGCGACGCTCGTCGTGGTCGCCCTCGGTGGGAGCCCCGCGCCCGACCGCACCGCGCCCGATCCCGGCGCGGTCACCGCGCCCGCGACGACCCCGGCCCCCGCGACGTCCGCGCCGGAGACCTCCGCGCCGGCCGTGCCACCACCGTCGAGGTCCAGCGCCTCATCGGGTACGAGCACCGCGTCCCTGGCCGTCTACTACGTGGGCGACGACGGTGGCAAGCCGCGGCTCTACCGGGAGTTCCACCGCCTGCCGGCGGGTGACGGCTCCCCGGCGGCGAAGGTGCGGGCGGCCGTGACCGAGATGCTGACCCAGGAGAGCGCGGACGATCCCGACTACGCCAGCGCGTGGCCGGCCGGGGTCCGGGTCGAGGACGTCTCGATCGCCGGGTCCGCCGCCACGGTCCACCTCTCCGCCGCGCCACCGGACGACCTGGCCGGCCAGCAGCTCGTCTGGACGGTCGCGGCGGTGCTCGGCGGCGACCCGCGGGTGCGGCTGGTGGTCGGCGACCGACCGGCCGGCACGCTGCGCAAGGCGCCCGCGCTCGACACGCTCGCCTCCCTCTGGCTGATCGGGCCGGGGCACGGCGCGACGGTGGCCCGCACCTTCGAGGTGCACGCGGCCGGCGCGGTCTTCGAGGCGACCGCCCGCCTGACCGTGCGCGCGGGCCGCACGGTCGTCACCGAGAAGACCATCACGCTCTCCGCCGGCGCGCCGGCCAGAGGTGAGGCGAGGATCACGCTCACGCTCGCGCCCGGCACGTATGTCCTGGAGTTGTACGCCCTCTCCGCCGCCGACGGCAGCGTCCAGCATCTGGACGACCACACCGTCACGGTGCGGTGACCGGGCTGGGTGACAGAATCACTGGTCGTGAAGACCTTCGACGAGCTGTTCGCCGAGCTTTCCGCCAAGGCGGCCGCCCGCACCCCCGGGTCGGGCACCGTCGCGGCGCTGGAGCGGGGCGTGCACTCCATCGGCAAGAAGGTCGTCGAGGAGGCGGCCGAGGCTTGGATGGCGGCCGAGCACGAGGGGCCTGAGCGGGCGGCGGAGGAGATTTCCCAGCTGCTTTACCAGGCCCAGGTGCTGATGCTCGCCACCGGACTGGAGCTCAAGGACGTGTACCGACATCTCTGACCGTGCCCCGTCCCTTCACCGGTCCGACTCAGAGGAGCACGTTCAGATGCTGCGCATCGCCGTACCCAACAAAGGCACTCTCTCCCGTCCCGCCTCCGACATGCTGCGCGAGGCGGGCTACCGCCAGCGCCCCGGTGACCGCGACCTCGTCTGCCGTGACGAGGGCAACGCGGTCGAGTTCTTCTACCTGCGCCCCCGCGACATCGCCACGTACGTCGGCTCGGGCGACCTCGACCTCGGCATCACCGGCCGCGACCTGCTCGTCGACGCGGGCAGCCCGGCCGAGGAGATCCTCGACCTCGACTTCGGCGGGGCCTCGTTCTACTTCGCCGCGCGCCCCGAGACGCTCTCCACCGTGGATGAGCTGGGCGGGCGGCGGGTCGCCACGGCATACCCCGGAGTGGTCGAGCGCCACCTGGTCGAGCGCGGCCTCAAGGCCGACGTGGTGCGGCTCGACGGCGCGGTGGAAAACGCCGTGCGGCTGGGCGTGGCCGACGTGATCGCCGACCTCGTCTCCACCGGCGCGACGCTGCGGCAGGCCGGGCTGGTCACGGTCGGCGAGCCGATCCTGGAGTCGTCCGCGCTGCTCATCCGCCGCATCGGTGCCCCGACCGACCCGCGCGTGGGGCAGTTGCTGCGCCGCCTCCAGGGCGTGCTGGTGGCCCGCCGCTACGTCATGCTGGCGTACGACGTGCGCGCCGACCTCCTCGACCAGGCCACCGCCCTCACGCCCGGCATCGAGTCGCCGACCATCTCCCCGCTGCACCGCGAGGGATGGGTCGCGGTGCAGGCGATGGTGCTGCGCGCGGAGGTCCACCACATCATGGACGAGCTTTACGACCTCGGCGCCCGCGCGATCCTGGTGACCGACATCCACGCATGCCGGCTGTGACGCCGCCGGTGACCGCGCCCCCGCCCGCCGCACGAGTGGATCGAGGGCCGGTGTCACGGTGAACCGCCGCCCGGCGCTCCCGGCGGTCGAGGCGCTGCCCTCGTGGGTGGCGCTCGCGGTCGCGTCGGTCGGCGGGGTCGCGTCGGCGCTCCAGAGCGCGGCCAACGCCGAGCTCGGCGAGCGGGTCGGCAACGCATCGTTCGGCGCGGTGGTCAACGTGCTCACCGGCAGCGCGATCGTCCTCGTCGGACTGGTGGTACTGCCCTCGATGCGGCACGGCCTGCGGGCGCTGCGGCACGCGCGGCTCCCGTGGTGGGCCTACCTGGGCGGGGTCGGCGGCGGCCTGTTCGTGACCATCGCGGCGTACGCGGTGCCGGTCGTCGGGGTCGCGGTCTTCACGATCGCCCAGGTGACCGGCAACAGCCTCGGCGGGCTGGCGGTCGACCGGGCCGGGCTCGCCCCCGCCGGGCGGCTGCCGCTCACCGCGCCGCGGGTCGGCGGCGCGCTGCTCGGCGTCGCCGCGGTCGCGATCGCCCAGGTCGACCGGCCGATCGGCGACCTGGCGGTGGACATGCTGGCGCTGGGCGTGCTCGGCGGGGTGGCGGTGGCGTTGCAGGGGGCGTTCAACGGGCGCGTGTCGGCGGCGAGCACGACCCCCGCCGGCACCGCGGTCAACTTCGCCGGTGCCCTCCCGACCGTGCTGATCGCGGCGAGCCTGCTCGGCGTCTTGACGAGCGGCTGGTCCAGCCACCTGCCCACCGAGTGGTACCTCTACTCCGGCGGCACGCTCGGCGTCGTCATCGTGGTCTGCCTGCTGGTCAGCGTCCGCGCGGTGGGCGTGCTCCGCACCGGCCTCTCGGTGGTGGCCGGCCAGCTCGGCGGCGCTCTCCTGCTGGACGCCCTGATCCCCGGCGGCCCCGGCGCCAGCCCGGCGCTGCTGGCCGGCGCCGCCCTGACGGTGGCCGCGGTGGCTGTCGCCGGCCGCGGCTCCCGCCGCCCTGACCGTTCGCCGTGACGGCGGCCGCCGCTGGTTCAGAGGACCGCGGTGTGGCGGCCGCGGCGCGGCGCACTGGTGCGCCGCGGCCGCCTCGACAGCTTCCCCGGCACCTGGCCCACGCGCCACGCCACCCACGCGACCCGTCGAACGCGGTCCTGCGCGAACGCGGCGCGACGCCCCGCGGCACGACGAGGCCCGGCCCTCCAGGCGGAGGGCCGGGCCTCTGGGGGTGTCGCGGTGGTTGCCTGGTTACGCCTGGTCGATGGCGGGGGCGTCGGTGCCGGTGGTCACGGTGATCCGCCGGGCGCCGGTGCCCGTGTAGGCGCCGGTGACCCGCACGCTCAGCACACCCGCGTCGTACGAGGCGCTGACCGCGTCGGCCGTCACGTGCCGCGGCAGGGCGAAGGAGCGCCGGAAGGTCCCGTAGCGCACCTCCCGCAGGCCCCGGCCGTCGCGTTCCTCGGTCCGCTCGTCGCGCCGCTCGCCGCGGACGACCAGCTGGCCGCGGTCGACCTCGACGGTCACGTCCTTCTCGACGTCCAGCCCGGGCAGCTCGACGTGTACGACCGCGTCGTCACCGTCGCGCGTGACCTCGGCCACCGGCACGAAGCCGGCACGCCGGGTCGCCGCCGGCCCGAACGCCTGCCGCACGAGCGCGTCGAACTCCGCAAGCGGATCGCGACGGGTCCAAAGCGACAAAGTGCTCATCTGGGTTCTCCTCGAAGTTCCCGTACCGGCCCCAACCGACCGGTACACCCTCCATAACTTGAGTCGGGTCGACTCAATTCCCGGCATGGGCGAGCCCGTACCGGCCCGCGTACCGGGTCGCCTGCCGGAGGTGGTCGCGGAGGTGGCAGACTCGGGAAACGTGAGCAGCTCTGGAGTGGTACGCCTGCGTCCCCAGCGTGCCCGGGTCGTGGCCTGGGTCCTCGCGGTCGCCATCGTGGCGGTCTTCGCCGTGGTCGCCACCGGGCTGCGCGGCTCGACCGGTGAGGGCTACGGCTCCTTCCAGCGGGGCGACCAGGCCGCGATGATCGGGCTGGGCGTGCTCTTCGCGCTCGGCGTCCTGCTCTTCACCCGCCTGCGCGTCGAGGCCGACGAGAAGGGCATCCGCGTGCGCAACCTGGTCGGCGGCTACGACCTGCCGTGGGACGCGGTGCGCGCGGTCCGCTTCAACCGCGGCACGCCCTGGGCCACCCTTGAGCTGCGCGACGAGGACCTCGTGCCGATGATGGCGCTCCAGGCCGCCGACAAGCAGTACGCCGTCGAGGGCGTGCGAGCCCTCCGGGCCCTCCTCGAAACCGCCCGGAGCGAGACCGCGGGCGACGAGAGCGCCCAGAGCGAAAGCGCGCGGCGAGAGGTCGTCCAGAGCGAGGCGACGGCTCCGGAGAAGAGCTGAGCGGCGGCGCCGTCCCCGCTACCACACCCGCCTTCGCGTTCGCGAGACCGTGCTGGTAACCTTGCTGCGTCGACCAGCTGTCACCGCCTGTGCGGCGGCAGCCACGAAGCGGAGCGCCTGCTCCCACCCGAGTCGCACCCGACGGGCGGCCGGGTCCGGTCAGCCGGTTCGAGGAATTCCTCGACACCGGTGGCGCGTTGTCATTTGTCGCGCCCGACCGGTCGAGCGGGCCCTGGCATATCGCCAGGGCCTTCTGCTTTGGGCCGGCACACGCGCCGAGCGGCTGGCGTGTGCGCCAGCCGGCGGCCCCGCACCGGGGTCCGCCGAGCCGGCCACGCGGCCACCACATCCCGCCCGTCACGTGCGGCCGACCACGGTTGGCGCCCCGCGTTGGCGCGGTTCGCCGAGCGAGCGCGGGGGCGAGCCCGAGTCGCCCGGCCAGCGCGCCAGGCGGCGGAGGAGCGGCCCGAGCCACGCGGTGACGGGCCGCGCACCAGACCCACCCGGGCCGGGCGGCGACGCGCGGCGCGGGTCCAGCCCCGGCACCGGGGCAGGAGGCAACAGACGTGCGGCCGTGACCCGCGACCGCACGACGATTCGCAATGAGGAGGCCCCATCAGCGTCGAACCACGCGTGAACGAGCAGATCCGGGCACGTGAGGTCCGACTGGTCGGCCCTGAGGGTGAGCAGGTGGGCATCGTCCCGCTGGAGCGCGCCCTTCAGCTGGCCGCGGACGTCGACCTGGACCTGGTCGAGGTTGCGCCGATGGCGCGCCCGCCGGTGTGCAAGCTCATGGACTTCGGCAAGTTCAAGTACGAGAGCGCACTCAAGGCGCGCGAAGCGCGGCGTAATCAGCAGCAGACCGTCATCAAGGAGATGAAGCTCCGGCCGAAGATCGATCCCCACGACTACGAGACCAAGAAGGGTCACGTCGTGCGGTTCCTGAAGGCGGGCGACAAGGTCAAGGTGACGATCATGTTCCGGGGTCGCGAGCAGAGCCGACCGGAGCTGGGCTACCGGCTTCTGCGGCGGCTCGAGTCGGAGATCTCGGATCTGGGGTACGTGGAGGCCGCCCCCAAGCAGGACGGCCGCAACATGATCATGGTTTTGGCTCCGCACCGCGCTACCAAGGCCGCCGCCACGGCGGCCAAGGCGCCGGCGCGCGAGCGGGAGCCCGGTGCCGCCGAGGCACCGCCGGCCACGGCCGGACCCGCCGGACCGTCCGGCGAGTAGCAGGGGAGAGACGTTCCACATGCCGAAGATGAAGAGCCACACGGGGACGGGCAAGCGGGTCAAGGTGACCGGCAGCGGCAAGCTCGTGAAGCAGCAGGCCGGTATGCGCCACAACTTTGAAGGCAAGCCCTCCACGCGCACCCGCCGGCTGTCCGGCACGGTGACGGTGGCCAAGGCTGACGTCAAGCGAGTCAAGAAGCTGCTGGGCCGCTGACGCGCGCCACTTGACATAGAGAAGGAGTTGAGATGGCACGCGTCAAGCGGGCTGTGAACGCCCAGAAGAAGCGCCGCACCCTGCTGGAAGAGGCCAGCGGCTACCGCGGGCAGCGCTCCCGGCTGTACCGCAAGGCCAAGGAGCAGGTGCTGCACTCGATGCAGTACGCCTACCGTGACCGCCGCGACCGCAAGGGCGACTTCCGGCAGCTTTGGATCACCCGGATCAACGCGGGGGCCCGCGCCAACGGCCTCACGTACAACCGGCTGATCCAGGGGCTGCGCCTCGCCTGTGTCGAGGTCGACCGCAAGATCCTGGCCGACATGGCGGTCAACGACGCGCCGGCGTTCGCCGCGCTCGTCGAGGTCGCCCGCGCGGCCGTCGCTGCGGAGGGCACCGGCGGCGCTCAGGCCGCGTGACCCAGCAACAGCACCAACCACGACCCGGGGACGGTCCGTACACCGTGCGGACGCCCCGGGTCGTCGCTGCTCGGCGCCTCCAGCGCCGCCGCGACCGCGACGCCGCGGGACTCTTCCTCGCCGAGGGACCGCAGGCCGTCCGCGAAGCCGCCGCCTCCGCCGCGGTCCACGAGATATTTGGTACGACACCGGCACTGGCCCGGCACGCCGAGCTGATCGAGTCGGCGGCCCGCGCGGGCGCCCGCGTCTCCCCGGTCACCGACGAGGCCCTGGCCGCGCTCGCCGAGACGGTGCGGCCGCAAGGGCTGGTGGCGGTCTGCGCGCAGCGGTCGGTACCCCTGGAAAAGGCCCTGGAGCGCGGGCCGCGACTCGTCGCGGTGCTCGCGGAGATCCGGGATCCGGGCAATGCCGGCACGGTCCTGCGCACCGCGGACGCCGCGGGGGCCGGTGCGGTGGTCTTCGCCGGCGACGCGGTCGATCCCTACAACGGCAAGTGCGTACGGGCCTCGGCGGGCAGCCTGTTCCATGTGGACGTGGCCCGCGAGCCGGACCCGACCGGCGCGATCGGGACGATCCGCGGGCGAGGGCTGGCCGTCTACGCGGCCACCGGCTACGGCGAGACCGACCTCGACGAGCTCGCCGACACGGGCGGGCTGGACGGGCCGACCGCGTGGCTCTTCGGCTCCGAGGCGCACGGCCTGCCGGAGGAGCTGCTGGCCGCCGCCGACGCCCGCGTGCGCGTGCCGATCTACGGGGGCGCGGAGAGCCTCAACCTGGCCGCCGCCGCGGCCGTGTGCCTGTACGCCTCGGCGCGGGCCCACCGCGCGGGGCGAAACACCAGCGAGTGACCATCGCGGGGAGCGCCGGCGGCCGAGGAGCGGAGCGAGCGTGGGGCCGACCTCGAGGCTCAGTAGACTCTGATGGCTGTGACGTACCGCAACGATCCGTACGACCCGAAGCAGGTCGCGCTCCTCGACCCGGAAGCGCTGGGTGACGCCGTCGCGAAGGCGGGGGAGGCGTTCGCCTCGGCCGCCGACCCCGACGCGCTCGCCGGCCTCAAGCACCTGCACCTCGGCGACCGGTCGCCGGTGTCGCTGGCCCGCCGCGAGATCGGCGCGCTGCCGCCGGCCGCGAAGGCCGACGCCGGCAAGCGGGTCAACCAGGCGCGCGCCGCGATCCAGGCGGCCTTCGACGCGCGCGCGGTCGAGCTGGAGCGGGTCCAGGCGGAGCGGATCCTCGCCGAGGAGCGGGTCGACGTCACCCTCCCGTGGGACCGCCGCCCGCGTGGTGCCCGCCATCCGTTGACCACGCTGATGGAGCGGGTCGGCGACCTCTTCGTGGGCATGGGCTACGAGATCGCCGAGGGCCCCGAGCTGGAGCTGGAGTGGGCCAACTTCGACGCGCTCAACATCCCGCCGGACCACCCCGCGCGCGGGCTGATGGACACCTTCCACGTCCAGGATCCCGGCCTGGTGCTGCGTACGCACACGTCGCCGGTGCAGGCGCGCACGATGCTGACCCGCCAGCCGCCGATCTACGTGGTGGTGCCCGGCCGGGTCTACCGCACCGACGAGCTCGACGCCACGCACACGCCGGTCTTCCACCAGGTCGAAGGGCTGGTGGTCGACGAGGGCATCACGATGGCCCACCTGCGCGGCACGCTCGACCACTTCGCCCGCGCGATGTTCGGCGCCGAGGCGAAGACCCGGTGGCGGCCGCACTACTTCCCGTTCACCGAGCCGTCGGCCGAGTTCGACGTCTGGTTCCCGCAGCACCGCGACGGTCCACAGTGGGTGGAGTGGGGCGGCTGCGGCATGGTCAACCCGCGGGTCCTGCGCGCCTGTGGCATCGACCCGGAGCGATACTCCGGCTTCGCGTTCGGGATGGGCATCGAGCGCACGCTGATGTTCCGGCACGGGGTGAGCGACATGCGTGACATGGTCGAGGGCGACGTGCGGTTCACCCGCGCGTTCGGCATGGCGGTCTAGGGGGCCACACAGTGCGAGTCGGACTTTCCTGGCTGCGGGAGTATGTCGACCTCCCGCCCGGCGTGACCGCCGCCGAGCTGGAAGAGGCGCTGGTCAACCTCGGCATCGAGGTCGACGGCGTGATCGACCAGGCCGCCACCGTCACCGGTGAGCTGGTCGTGGGGCGGGTCGCGGAGATCGAGGAGCTGAGCGGCTTCAAGAAGCCGATCCGCTTCTGCAAGGTCGACATCGGGCGGGAGCAGCCGCAGGAGATCGTCTGCGGCGCCACCAACTTCGCCCCCGGCGACCTGGTCGCGGTGATCCTGCCCGGCGGCGTGCTGCCCGGCGGCTTCGAGATCGGCGCCCGCAAGACGTACGGGCGGATGTCGGCCGGCATGATCGTCTCGGCTCGCGAGCTGGGCGTCAGCGACGAGCACGCGGGCATCATCGTGCTGCCGCCGCAAACGCCGGCCAGCCCCGGCGACGACGCGCGCCCGCACGTGGGGCTCGACGACGTGATCCTCGAGCTGGAGATCACGCCCGACCGGGGCTACGCGATGTCCGTGCGCGGCATCGCGCGGGAGCTGTCGCACGCGTTCGAGGTGCCGTTCCACGACCCGGGGCTGGCGACATCCGTGCCGGCCAGCGCAGCCCCTGGGCTCGCGACCGTGCCGGGGGCCACGCCCGAGCCGGCGTACCCGGTGGTCGTCGAAGACCCGGTCGGCTGCGACCGCTTCGCGGGGCGGGTCGTGCGCGGCATCGATCCCAACGCTCCCTCGCCAGAGTTCATCCGGCGGCGGCTGAGCACCGCGGGCATCCGCACGCTCGGCCTGGCGGTCGACATCACCAACTACCTGATGATCGAGCTGGGCCAGCCGATGCACGCCTTCGACCTGGGCCGGCTGCGCGGGCCGCTGGTCGTGCGCCGGGCCGCCCCGGGCGAGAAGCTGACCACGCTGGACGGCGTCGCCCGCGTGCTCGACGCCGAAGACATGGTGATCTGCGACGAGACCGGTCCGATCTCGCTCGCCGCCGTGATGGGAGGCGAGACCAGCGAGGTGCGGCCGGACACCGTCGACGTGCTCTTCGAGGCGGCGCACTGGGATCCGGTGATGGTCAGCCGCACCGCCCGCCGGCACAAGCTCTTCAGCGAGGCGGCGAAGCGGTGGGAGCGGGGCGTCGACCCGGCCTTGCCGTTGGTCGCGCTCGACCGGGCGGTGGCGCTGCTGACCGAGTACGGCGGCGGCGCGACCGACGGCAACGTGCTCGACATCGACCACGTGGTGCCGCCTCGCCCGCTGACGATCGACCCGACGCTGCCCGGGCGGCGGGCCGGCGTGCCGTACACCGTCGCGCGCGTGGTCGAGACGCTCCGCGCCGTCGGCTGCGACGTCTCCACCGCCGACGGCCTGCTCGCGGTCACCCCGCCCACCTGGCGGCCCGACCTCACCGACCCGGCCGACCTGGTGGAGGAGGTGATCCGGCTCGACGGATACGGCAACGTGCCGAGCCTGCTGCCGGTCGCCCCGCCCGGCAACGGCCTCACCGCGACGCAGCGCCGGCGCCGCGCCGTGGCGACCGCGTTGGCCGAAAACGGGTACGCCGAGGTGCTCTCGTACCCGTTCGTGGGCCCGGAGACGATGGCGGCGCTCGGGCTCGACGGGCCGGCCGTACGCCTGGCCAACCCGCTCTCCGACGAGGAGCCGTTCCTGCGCACCTCGCTGCTGCCGCCGCTGCTCGGCACGCTGCGGCGCAACGTCGGCCGGGGGCACCGCGACGCCGCCCTGTACGAGCTGGGCAGCGTCTTCCTGCCCCGCCCCGGCGCCGGCAGCCCGCCGGAGATGGGCGTCGACCGGCGCCCGACCGACGAGGAGTTCGCCGCCGCCGAGGCGACCGTGCCGCACCAGCCGTGGCACGCCGCGGCGGTGCTGGCCGGTGAGGTCGAGCCGGCCGGCTGGTGGGGCGCCGGCCGCCCGGCGGGCTGGGCCGACGCGATCGAGGCGGCCCGGATCACCATCGCCGCCGCCAGCGTCGCCGCCGAGCGGGTGAGCGTACGCGCCGCCGAGAAGGCCCCGTGGCACCCCGGCCGCTGCGCCGAGATCATGGTCGACGGCGTCCCGGTGGGGTACGCCGGAGAGCTGCACCCCGCCGCGCTCGCCGCGCTGGAGCTGCCCCGCCGCACCAGCGCGATGGAGCTCAACCTCGACGCGCTGCCCGAGGCGGGCGTGACCCCGGCGCCGCGGATCTCCGGCTTCCCGCCCGCGCTGATCGACGTGGCGCTGGTGGTCGACGCGGCGGTGCCGGCCGGCGACGTACGGGACGCGCTGGTCACCGGCGCCGGCGACCTGCTGGAGTCGGTGCGCCTCTTCGACGTCTACACCTCGGCCCAGCAGCTGGGGGAGGGGCGCAAGTCGCTGGCGTACAAGCTCACGTTCCGCGCGCCCGACCGCACGCTGACCGTCGAGGAGGCGGTGGCGGCCCGCGACGCCGCGGTGGCCGAGGCGGCGCGTCGTTCCGGTGCGGTGCTGCGCGGCGCATAGGACACTGTGGAGTGGTCCGATTGATCGAGACGACTGACGGGGTGGGGATGACGGACGCGTTCAGCACCGACGTGTGCATCGTGGGCGGTTGCGGGCGAGTGGGGCTGCCTCTGGGCATCGCGCTCGCGTCGCGGGGCCTGTCGGTGACGCTGTACGACATCAACGCCGCCGCCGTCGAGACGGTCAACTCCGGCACGCTCCCCTTCGACGAGGAGGGCGCGGCCCCGGTGCTCGCCGAGGTGGTGGCGAGCGGCCGGCTGCGCGCCTCCACCGAGCCGGCCACGGTCGCCGCGGCGGAAAACCTGGTGGTCGTGGTCGGTACCCCCGTCGACGAGCACCTCAACCCCGACCTCGGCGCCGTGCCCCGGGCCCTGGAGCGGTGTGCCGAGCACCTGCGCGCCGGCCAGCTCGTGGTGCTCCGCTCGACGGTGTACCCGGGCGTGACCGCGCTGACCGAGAAGCTCCTCGACGGCATGGGGCTCGCGGTCGACGTGGCCTTCTGCCCGGAGCGGATCGCCGAGGGCAAGGCGATGACCGAGCTCTTCGCGCTCCCGCAGATCGTCTCGGCGCGCGGCCCGCAGGCGCTGGCCCGCGCGGAGAAGCTCTTCCGCCACCTGACCGACCAGATCGTGCCGCTCGAGCCGGAGGAGGCCGAGCTGGCGAAGCTCTTCACCAACACGTGGCGCTACATCAAGTTCGCGACCGCCAACCAGTTCTGGATGATGGCCAACGACTTCGGGCTCGACTTCGCCCGGATCCGGCACGCGATCACCTTCGACTACCCCCGCGCGGCGGATCTGCCGATGCCCGGCTTCGCGGCGGGGCCGTGCCTGTTCAAGGACACGATGCAGCTGGCGGCGTTCAACCGCAACAACTTCGTGCTGGGCCACTCGGCGATGCTGATCAACGAAGGGCTGCCGCTCTACCTGGTGTCGCGGCTCGAAGACAGCTACGACCTGTCGTCGATGACGGTGGGCATCCTGGGCATGGCGTTCAAGGGTGGCAGCGACGATCCGCGCGAGTCGCTGGCGTACAAGCTGCGCAAGATCCTGTCGATGAAGGCGCGCGAGACGCTCTGCACCGACCCGCACATCGCCGACGAGCGGTTCCTGCCCCTGGAGGAGGTGCTGGCGAAGGCCGACCTGCTGGTGATCGCCTGCCCGCACCAGGAGTACGCGGCGCTCGACACCACCGTGCCACTCGTCGACATGTGGGGCCTGACCGGTCAGGGGGTGCGCGTATGAGGCTGACACCGAGGGTCACGGTCGTCATCCCGGTCTACAACGAGGGCGAGGCGATCGTCCGCTGCCTCGACCGGATCCTGCGTGAGGTGCTGCTCCCGGCCGAGGTGCTGGTCGTGCACGACATGCCGGAGGACACCACCGTGCCGTACGCCCAGCAGGTGGCCCGCACCGACCCGCGCGTGCGCACGGTGCTCAACACGTACGGGCGCGGGCCAGCCAACGCGATCCGCTTCGGCATCGACGCGGCGACCGCGCCGGTCGCGGTGGTGACGATGGCCGACGGCTCCGACGACCCCCGCCAGATCGACGACCTGGCCCGGCTCGTCGACCGGGGCGTGGTCGTGGCGGCGGCGTCCCGGTACATGCCGGGCGGGCAGCAGGTGGGCGGGCCGCGGCTGAAGCGGATGATGTCCCGCTGGGCCGGGCGGTCGCTGCACTGGTTCGCCCGGGTCGGCACGCGCGACGCGACCAACAGCTTCAAGGCGTACGACACCGCGTTCGTGCGCAAGGTGGGGATCGAGTCGCGCACCGGCTTCGAGATCGGGCTGGAGCTGACCGCCAAGGCGACCCGCATGCGCCTGCCGGTCGCCGAGCTGCCCACGATCTGGCTCGACCGCCAGCTCGGCGAGTCCCGCTTCGACCTGGGGCGTTTCATGCCCTCGTACCTCAAGTGGTACTTCTTCGCCTACGGCCGCCGCCTGACCGACGACCAGATCGCGGCGCGCCGCGGCGAGGCGGCCCTTGCGCCGGACGACTCAACCCTGGAAAAGGAGAACATCGCTCGTGGCTAAGGTCCTGGTTACCGGTTCGGCCGGCTTCATCGGTGGCTATGTGGTGGAGGAGCTGCTCGGCCGCGGTCACGAGGTGGTCGGGCTGGACAACTTCTCGAAGTACGGGCCGGTGACGCACAGCTACGACAGCCACCCGGCGTACCGGTTCGTCGAGGGCGACGCGCGGGACACGAAGCTGGTGACCGAGCTGGCCGCGGACTGCGACCACTTCATCGCGGGCGCGGCGATGATCGGTGGCATCTCGTACTTCCACGCCTACGCGTACGACCTGCTGGCGACCAACGAGCGGATCATGGCGGCTTCGTGCGACGCGGCGATCGCGGCGCACCGGGACGGCCGGCTGCGCAAGGTGACGTACATGTCGTCGTCGATGGTGTTCGAGTCGACCGAGCACTGGCCGTCGAAGGAGGGGGACGAGCGGCGCATCCCGCCGCCCCTCTCGTCGTACGGCTTCCAGAAGCTGGCGGTGGAGTACTACGCGCGCGCGGCCTGGGAGCAGTACAAGCTGCCGTACACGATCGTGCGCCCCTTCAACTGCGTGGGCGTCGGCGAGGGCCGGGCGCTGGGCGAGGCCGAGGTGCTCTCCGGCAACGTGAAGCTGGCGATGTCGCACGTGGTGCCCGACCTGGTGCAGAAGATCGTGAAGGGCCAGGACCCGCTGCACATCCTCGGCGAGGGCAACCAGGTGCGGCACTACACCTACGGTGGTGACCTGGCCCGCGGCATCGTCACGGCGATGGAGCACCCCGCGGCGGAAAACGAGGACTTCAACCTCTCCACCGCCGAGTCGACCTCGGTGCTGGAGCTGGCCGAGGTGATCTGGCGCAAGATCAAGGGGCCGGAGGTGCCGTTCCGCCACGTGTCGGACGACCCGTTCGAGTACGACGTGCAGAAGCGGGTCCCGGACGTGGCCAAGGCCCGCGAGGTCCTCGGCTTCGAGGCCACCACCAGCCTTGACGAGATGCTCGACGAGGTCATCCCCTGGGTCACGCAGGCCGTGCACGACGGCCGTCTCTGACCTTCGCCCTGGGGCGTCCGGCCGCGACGCCCCCACGATGGCCGTCGCCGTGCGCATCCTGGCAGACTTCGATCGATGGTGCGACGGGGGTGGCTCCAGGCGGCCACGTACTTCGCCGGCTTCGTGCTCCTGACCGGGGCGCTGGCCGCCGGTGCGCTGCTCGACGTCGACGTCGCGGTGCGCGACTGGGTCGACGCGCACCGCCCCCATCCGCTGTGGCTGCTCGCTAAGGGGCTCTACTTCCTCGGCTCGGCCAACCTGCTCGCCCCGATCCTGCTCGCCGCCGCGGCGCCGCTGGCGCTCCGCGACCGCACGCCCCGGCCGGTGCTGCTCGTGCTGGTCACGGCGGCGGCCAGCTACGCGGTCGTGGTGCCGCTCAAGGTGCTCACCGACCGCTCCGCCCCGCACGCGCCCTGGCCCGGTGCGGTCGACCTCTTCGCGCACGACGCCGGCTGGTCGTACCCGTCCGGGCACGTCGTCAACACGCTCATCTGGTACCCGGTGCTCGTCGTCCTGGTCGAGCGGTGGCTGCGCCGTCCGCTCTCCGGGCGCGTCCGGCGGGCGCTGCTCGTGCCGCCGGTGGTGATCGTTTTCGTGGCGGTCACGTACCTTGGCTACCACTGGATCACGGACTGCGTCGCCGGCGTGCTCCTGGGCCTCGCCCTCCGGCAGGCGCTGCTGGAGGTGCGAATTGACGCTGCGGATCGAGGCCGACCTGCTGATACCCGGGCGCGGTGAGCCGGTCCGCGACGGTGCCGTCGTGGTCGAGGGGGCGTCGATCGCGTACGCCGGACCGGCCACCGGCGCTCCGCCCACGCCCGGCGCCGAGACCGTACGCGCCCGCGCGGTCATGCCCGGCCTCTGGGACTGCCACGTGCACCTGCTGGGGCTGCCCTCCGTCGACAATGGACAGATCCCGCGCGAGCCGCTGGCGCTGCGTGGCGCCCGCTCGACCGTCGACCTGCGGGCCGCGCTGGAGGCCGGCGTGACCAGCGTGCGCGAGCTGGGCGGGCTCGGCGTGCACCTGGCGCGGGCGGTTGGCGAGGGCACGGTGGCGGGCCCGCGGATCTACGCCGCTGGGGCGATCCTCTCCACCACCGGCGGGCACGGCGACATCCACGGGCTCCCGCTGCCGTGGGTACACGACATCGCCGCCACGACCGGAGAGCTGCGCCTCTGCGACGGGCCGGCCGAGTGCGCCAAGGCCGTACGCGAGCAGCTGCGCCGCAACGCCCAGGTCATCAAGGTCTGCGCCTCCGGGGGCGTGGTGTCCGAGGTGGACCATCCGATCCACCAGCAGTTCACGGCGGCCGAGTTGCGCGCGATCGTGGAGGTGGCGGGGCTGGCCGAGCGGGCGGTGGCGGCGCACTGCCACGGCAAGCCGGGCATCATGGCGGCGCTCGCGGCCGGGGTGCGGACGATCGAGCACGCCACGTTCCTGGACGAGGAGTCGGCCGCCGCGATGCGGGAGAGCGGCGCGATCATGGTGACGACCCGCACCGCGCCGCACGACGTGATGGCGAGCCGGTCCGCGCCCGCGTACGCGCTGGCCAAGTTCGACGCCCTCCGCGACCGGCAGATCGCCGCCATCGCGCTGGCCCGGGAGAGCGGGGTCACGCTCGCCGCCGGCACCGACATCATGGTCTCCGGCCGCGGGCGGCCGGCGTCGTGGGGGCGGCACGGGCGGGAGCTCCCGCTGCTGGCCGAGTGCGGCCTGACGCCGCTGGAGGCGATCGAGGCGGCCACCGCGGCCGGTCCGGCCACGCTGGGCCCGCGCGCTCCGCGCTCCGGCCAGCTTCTCAGCGGGTACGACGCGGACCTGATCACGCTCGACGCCGATCCGTTGGCCGACCTGACCGTTCTCGCCGACCCGGCACGCGTGAGTGGCGTGTGGTTGGGCGGCCGGAAGATGAAGGGGTGAATGATTCACTATTCATCTCCCCGCATGACCTTGCATGGGCGGACGGCAAGCTGATACCGTGATCTGCATATACATGCGGAGGTAATCATGGGCATCCGGGTCGCGGTGGCGGGGGCGAGTGGCTACGCCGGTGGCGAGCTGCTGCGCCTGATCGCCGGGCATCCGGAGCTCGACCTGGTCGCGGCGACCGCGCACAGCCAGGCGGGCGCGCCGGTCGCCGCCGTCCATCCGCACCTGACCGG
Source organism: Phytohabitans kaempferiae (assembly GCF_042433955.1). Lineage (NCBI taxonomy): Bacteria > Bacillati > Actinomycetota > Actinomycetes > Micromonosporales > Micromonosporaceae > Phytohabitans > Phytohabitans kaempferiae. The sequence continues at coordinate 258,196 of NZ_JBHLUH010000013.1, forward strand.
CCTCGACGTCACGTTCGGCGCCACCGATCCGGCCGCGCTCGCCGAGGCCGACCTGGTCTTCCTCGCGCTGCCGCACGGTGAGTCGGGCGCGCTCGCCGCCGCCCTCCCCAGTGGTGTCAAGGTGGTCGACCTCGGGGCCGACCACCGCCTGCGCGATCCTGACGCGTGGGCGCGCTACTACGGCGGCGAGCACGCTGGCGCGTGGACCTACGGGCTGCCCGAGCTGCCCGGCCAGCGCGGCGAGATCTCGATCGCCACGCGGGTCGCCGCGCCCGGCTGCTACGCCACGACCATCTCGCTCGCGCTCGCCCCGCTGGTCGCCGCCGGCGCGGTCGCCCCCGACGACGTCGTGGTGGTGGCCGCCTCCGGCACCTCCGGCGCGGGCCGGGGCGCCAAGGCACACCTGCTCGGCAGCGAGGTGATGGGCGACCTGACGCCCTACAAGGTGGGGCGCCACCAGCACGTTCCGGAGATCAAGCAGGCGACGGGGGCGCGGAGCCTGTCGTTCACGCCGGTGCTCGCGCCGATGCCCCGCGGCATCCTCGCCACGGTCACCGCGGTCCCGCGGGGCCCGGCCGACCCCCGCCAGGTGCTCGCGGAGGCATACGCCGACGCCCCCTTCGTGCACGTGCTCCCCGAGGGCGCCTGGCCGCACACCGGCGCGACGCTCGGCTCCAACGCCTGCCACATCCAGGCGACCGTCGACGTCGACTCCGGCCGCGTGATCGTGACCAGCGCGCTCGACAACCTCGGCAAGGGCGCCGCCGCCCAGGGCGTGCAGTGCGCCAATCTGATGCTCGGCCTGCCGGAGACGATGGGACTTTCGACGCACGGGGTGGCGCCATGAGTGAGCGCGGCGAGCGGATCATCGAGCACAGCGCGTGCGGCGCTTCACGCCCGCCCGTGGCGAAGCGAGGACGGGCATGAGCGTCACCGCGCCGAAGGGGTTCCGGGCCGCCGGCGTCGCCGCGGGCCTCAAGGCGCACGGGCTCGACGTCGCCCTGGTGGTCAACGACGGGCCGGAGGCGGCCGCGGCGGGCGTCTTCACCACCAACCGGGTCAAGGCCGCGCCGGTGCTCTGGAGCCAGCAGGTGCTCCGGGCCGGCGTCGTGCGGGCCGTGGTGCTCAACTCCGGCGGCGCCAACGCGTGCACCGGGCCGCGCGGCTTCCAGGACACGCACGCCACCGCCGAGCGGGCGGCCGAGGCGCTCGGGATCGGCGCGGCCGACGTGGCGATCTGCTCCACCGGCCTGATCGGTGAGCCGCTGCCGATGGACAAGCTGCTGCTCGGCGTCGACGCGACCGCCAGCGCGCTGGCCGAGGATGGCGGGCCGGCCGCGGCCGAGGCGATCATGACGACCGACACGCGGCCCAAGACCACCGTGGTCGAGGGGGCCGGCTGGCGGGTCGGCGGCATGGTCAAGGGCGCCGGCATGCTCGCCCCCGGCATGGCCACGATGCTCAGCGTGCTCACCACCGACGCGGTCGCCAGCGCCGAGGCACTCGACGCGGCGCTGCGGGCGGCCACCAGGGTCTCTTTCGACCGGGTCGACTCCGACGGCTGCATGTCCACCAACGACACCGTGCTGCTGCTGGCCAGCGGCGCCTCCGGGGTCGCGCCGTCGGCGGCGGAGCTGGCCGCCGCGGTCACCGCCGCCTGCCACGACCTGGCCCAGCAGCTGGTCGCCGACGCCGAGGGGGCGACCAAGGAGGTCGCCATCGAGGTGGTCGGCGCGGCCAGCGAAGACGACGCGGTCGAGGTGGGGCGCTCGATCGCCCGCAACAACCTGGTCAAGACCGCCCTCTTCGGCAACGACCCCAACTGGGGGCGGATCCTCGCCGCGGTCGGCACCACCGCCGCCGCCTTCGAGCCGGACGCACTCGACGTCGCGGTCAACGGGGTGTGGGTCTGCAAGGGCGGCGCCGCCGCGGAGGAGCGGTCGGCGGTCGACCTCTCCGGGCGCGCGGTGACCATCCGGGTCGACCTGCACGCCGGCCACGACGCGGCCACCATCTGGACCAACGACCTCTCCCACGCGTACGTACACGAGAACTCGGCCTACTCGACGTGACGACCATGAACAGTCCGCGCCGGAGCGTCGTCGTGGGCGAGGCCGGTGCCGCCGCCGCGGAGCAGGTAACGCTTCCCATCGCCCAGGAGAAGGCAGCCACGCTCATCGAGGCGCTGCCGTGGCTGGCCCGGTTCCACGGCGCCACCGTCGTGGTCAAGTACGGCGGCAACGCGATGACCGACCCCGAGCTGAAGCGGGCGTTCGCGGCCGACATGGTCTTCCTGCGGTACGCCGGGCTCAAGCCGGTCGTCGTGCACGGCGGCGGCCCGCAGATCTCGGCGATGCTGGGGCGGCTCGGCATCGAGAGCGAGTTCCGGGGCGGCCTGCGGGTCACCACGCCCGAGGCGATGGACGTCGTGCGCATGGTGCTCGTCGGCCAGGTGGGGCGCGAGCTGGTCGGGCTCGTCAACGAGTACGGCCCGTTCGCGGTGGGCCTGTCCGGCGAGGACGCCCGCCTCTTCACCGCCGTGCGGCGTCCGGCCTTCGTCAACGGCGAGCCGGTCGACGTGGGGCTCGTCGGCGACGTGGAGCACGTCGACGTCTCCGCGGTCACCGACCTGATCGCCGCCGGCCGCATCCCGGTCATCTCCTCGGTCGCGCCGGACGCCGAGGGCGTGCTGCACAACCTCAACGCCGACACCGCCGCCGCGGCGCTCGCGGTGGCGCTCGGCGCCCGCAAGCTCGTGGTGCTCACCGACGTGGCCGGCCTCTACACCGACTGGCCGGACACGACGAGCCTGGTCTCGCAGATCACCACCGAGGCGCTCGCCCTGCTCCTGCCGCGGCTGGAGTCCGGCATGGTGCCGAAGATGGAGGCCTGCCTGCGGGCCGTGGAAGGCGGCGTGCCGGCGGCACACGTCGTCGACGGGCGGATGGCACACTCCATCCTGCTGGAGGTCTTCACCTCGGAAGGGTTCGGAACGATGGTGATCCCGTCATGAGCGGCAGCCTGGTCGACCGGTGGACTCAGTCCATGATGGACAACTACGGCACACCGCCGCTGGCGCTCGTGCGCGGCGACGGCGCGGTGGTGTACGACGAGGCCGGCCGCTCCTATGTGGACCTGCTCGGCGGCATCGCGGTCAACGTGCTCGGCCACGCCCATCCCGCCGTCGTGGCCGCCGTCTCCAAGCAGGTCGCCACGCTCGGCCACGTCTCCAACCTCTACGTCGCCGAGCCGCCGGTCGCCCTCGCCGAGCTGCTGCTCGCGCTCGCCGGCCGGCAGGGGCGCGTGTTCTTCGGCAACTCCGGCGCCGAGGCGGTCGAGGCGGCGTTCAAGCTCTCCCGGCTGACCGGGCGCACCGGCGTGGTCGCCACGGCCGGCGGCTTCCACGGGCGCACCATGGGCAGCCTCGCGCTCACCGGCCAGCCGGCCAAGGCCGACCCGTTCCGGCCGCTGCCCGGCGAGGTGACCCACGTGCCGTACGGCGACGTGACCGCCCTCGACGCCGCCGTCACCACCGACACCGCGATGGTGATCCTCGAGCCGATCCAGGGTGAGGCGGGCGTGATCGTGCCGCCGGCCGGCTACCTCGCCGCTGCCCGGGAGATCACCGCCGCCCGGGGCGCCCTGCTCGCGCTCGACGAGGTGCAGACCGGCGTGGGCCGCACCGGGCACTGGTTCGCCCACCAGGCCGACGGCATCGAGCCCGACCTGGTCACGCTCGCCAAGGGCCTGGGCGGGGGGCTGCCGATCGGCGCCTGCCTGGCGTTCGGCGCGGCGGCCGACCTCTTCGGGCCGGGCAGCCACGGCAGCACGTTCGGCGGCAACCCGATCAGCTGCGCCGCCGCGCTCGCGGTGATCTCCACGATCGCCAACGAGGGCCTGCTCGACCACGTCAAGCGCATCGGCGAGCGGATCAAGACCGGCGTCGAGGCGCTCGGCCACCCCCTCGTCCGCGAGGTGCGCGGCGCCGGGCTGCTGCTCGGCGTGGTGCTCAACGCGCCGGCCTCGGGCGCGGTCGCCGGCGTGCTGCGCGACCACGGCTTCCTGACCAACCCGGTGCAGCCCGACACGGTCCGCCTCGCGCCGCCGCTGATCCTCACCGCCGACCAGGTCGACGCGTTCCTCACCGCCCTCCCGACCGCATTGGACGCGGCGTCATGACGGTCAGGCACTTCCTGCGGGACGACGACCTCAGCCCGGCCGAGCAGTCGGCGGTCCTCGACCTGGCCGCCGCCATGAAGGCCGACCGGTTCGCGTACAAGCCGCTGGCCGGACCCCGCTCGGTCGCGGTGCTCTTCGACAAGCAGAGCCTGCGCACGCGCTTCTCGTTCGACGTGGGCGTCGCGGAGCTTGGCGGCAACCCGATCGTCGTCGACACGCAGGCCACTCACTTCGGCCGGGGCGAGACGCTCGGCGACGCCGCCCAGGTCCTGTCCCGGTACGTCGCCGCGATCGTCATGCGCACCTTCGGCGACGACCGGCTCGCCGAGGTGGCGGCCGGGGCGACCGTGCCGGTGGTCAACGCGCTGACCGACGGCTTCCACCCCTGCCAGCTCCTCGCCGACCTGCTGACGATCCGGGAGAGGCACGGCGACACGGCCGGGCGCACACTCGCGTACGTGGGCGACGCGGCCAACAACATGGCCCACTCGTACCTGCTCGCCGGCGCAACCGCGGGCATGCACGTGCGGGTCGCCGGGCCGCCCGGATACGACCCGCAGCCGGCGGTGGTGTCCCGCGCCGACGAGATCGCCGCCTGGACCGGGGGCTCGACCCAGGTGCTGCGTGACCCGCACGAGGCCGTCGACGGCGCCGACGTGGTGGCGACCGACACGTGGACCTCGATGGGGCAGGAGGGGGACGGTCGCGACCGGCGGACGCCGTTCTGGCCGTACCAGGTCAACAAGGACCTGCTCGCGGCGGCCGCGCCCGGCGCGGTCGTGCTGCACTGCCTGCCCGCCCACCGCGGCGAGGAGATCACCGACGACGTGCTGGACGGTGCCCAGAGCGCCGTCCTCGACCAGGCGGAAAACCGCCTTCACGCCCAGAAGGCACTGCTGGCCTGGCTACTCTCCGCGGAGGAGGTCGCGAGCGGGAGTCGCGAGGCCGCGGCCATGAGCACGACGGCGCAGGAGCGCCGAGCGACGGAGCGTAGGCAATGACCGGACCGGGCACTCGCACCGCGCGCCACGCGCGGATCGTCGACCTCATCCGCGAGCGGGGGGTACGGTCGCAGACCGAGCTGGCCGAGCTGCTCGGCGCCGACGGCGTGCAGGTGACCCAGGCGACGCTCTCCCGCGACCTGGAGGAGCTGGGCGCGTACAAGGTGCGCGGCGCCGACGGAGGCCCGGCCGTCTACGTGATCCCGGAGGACGGACTGCCCCGCCTCCGCCCCGCCGAGCAGGCCCCGGCCCGCCTCGTCCGGCTGCTGCGCGAACTGCTCACCGGCACCGACGCCAGCGGCAACCTCGCCGTGCTGCGCACCCCGCCGGGCGCCGCGCAGTTTCTGGCCAGCGCGCTCGACCGGGCCGGGCTTCCCGATGTCGTCGGCACGATCGCCGGCGACGACACGATCTTCGTGGTGGCCCGTGAGCCGCTGACCGGCGCTGGACTCGCCGAAAAGCTGAGCGCCTGGGCTGGCCGTGACGAACAATTGCGCGACGAAACCACCAAGGAGACCAAATCATGACTGAGCGCGTCGTTCTGGCGTACTCCGGCGGCCTGGACACCTCGGTCGCCATTCCGTACCTGGCCGACAAGATGGGCGCCGAGGTGATCGCGGTCGCGGTCGACCTGGGGCAGGGCGGCGAGGACATGAACGTCATCCGCCAGCGCGCCATCGACTGCGGCGCGGTCGAGTCCGAGGTGATCGACGCCAAGGACGAGTTCGCCGCCGACTACTGCCTGCCGGCGGTCAAGGCGAACGCGCTCTACATGGACCGCTACCCGCTGCTCTCCTCGCTCAGCCGCCCGCTGATCGTCAAGCACCTCGTCGAGGCGGCCAAGCGGCACGGCGGCACGGTGGTCTCGCACGGCTGCACCGGCAAGGGCAACGACCAGGTGCGCTTCGAGGTCGGCATCGGCGCGCTCGCGCCCGACCTGAAGATCGTGGCACCGGCGCGTGACTTCGCCTGGACCCGGGACAAGGCGATCGCGCTCGCCGAGGAGAAGGGGCTGCCGATCGACGTCAGCCACAAGTCGCCGTACTCGATCGACCAGAACCTGTGGGGCCGGGCGGTCGAGACCGGCTTCCTCGAGGACATCTGGAACGCGCCGATCGAGGACCTGTACAGCTACACCGCCAACCCGGCCGAGCCGCGCGACGCCGACGAGGTCGTGATCACGTTCGAGGCGGGCGCGCCGGTGGCGATCGACGGCGAGACCGTCACGCCGTACCAGGCGATCGCCGAGCTCAACCGGCGGGCCGGGGCCCAGGGAGTCGGCCGGCTGGACATGGTCGAAGACCGGCTCGTGGGCATCAAGAGCCGCGAGGTGTACGAGGCGCCCGGCGCGATCGCGCTGATCACCGCCCACCAGGAGCTGGAGAACGTGACCGTCGAGCGCGACCTGGCCCGCTTCAAGAAGGGCGTGGACCAGCGCTGGGCCGAGCTGGTCTACGACGGCCTGTGGTTCTCGCCGCTCAAGTACGCGCTGGACGCCTTCGTCGCGGACACGCAGAAGTACGTCTCCGGCGACGTGCGGATGACGCTGCACGGCGGCCGCGCGGTGGTCACCGGCCGGCGCTCGGAGGCCAGCCTGTACGACTTCAACCTCGCCACCTACGACACCGGCGACACCTTCGACCAGTCGCTGGCCAAGGGCTTCGTGCAGCTGTGGGGCCTGCCGAGCCGGATCGCGGCGGCCCGCGACGGCCGGCTCGGATAACGGCTAGGTAAGAATGACACTCGTGTCGTCTCGTACCTCACTCTGGGGCGGCCGGTTCGCCGGCGGCCCCGCCGAGGCTCTTGCCCGGCTCTCTGTCAGCGTGCAGTTCGACTGGCGGCTCGCGCCGTACGATTTGGCCGCCTCGCGCGCGCACGCCCGCGTGCTCGCCGGGGCCGGGCTGCTCGACGCCGACGAGCTGGGCCAGATGCTCGCCGCCCTGGACGACCTGGAGGCCGCCTGCGCCTCCGGAGCGTTCCGGCCCACGGTCGACGACGAGGACGTGCACACCGCGCTCGAACGCGGCCTGCTCGAACGGCTCGGCACGCTCGGCGGCAAGCTGCGCGCCGGCCGCTCCCGCAACGACCAGGTCGCCACCGACCTGCGGCTCTATCTGCGCGACCACGCGCGGGGCGTGGCCACCGACCTGGTGCAGCTCGCCGACGCGCTGGTCGAGCAGGCCGAGCGGCACGTCGACACGCCCGCGCCCGGCATGACCCACGTGCAGCACGCGCAGCCGGTGACGTTCGGGCACTGGCTGCTCGCGCACGTACAGCCGCTGCTGCGTGACCTCGAGCGCCTGCGCGACTGGGACGCCCGCGCCGCGATCAGCCCGCTCGGCGCCGGCGCGCTCGCCGGCTCGTCGCTGCCGCTCGACCCGGCCGGCGTCGCCAAGGAGCTGGGCTTCACCGCCCCGGCCGCCAACTCGATGGACGCGGTCGCCGACCGTGACTTCGTGGCCGAGTTCCTCTTCGTCACCTCGCTGGTCGGCGTGCACCTGTCCCGGCTGGGGGAGGAGGTGGTGCTCTGGACGTCGCAGGAGTTCGGCTGGGTCGAGCTCGACGACGGCTTCGCCACCGGGTCGTCGATCATGCCGCAGAAGAAGAACGCCGACATCGCCGAGCTGGCCCGCGGCAAGGCCGGGCGGCTCATCGGCGGGCTGGTCACCGTGCTGACCATGCTCAAGGGCCTCCCGCTCACGTACGACCGCGACATGCAGGAGGACAAGGAGCCGGCCTTCGACGCGGTCGACACGCTGGAGCTGGTGCTCCCCGCGCTCGCCGGCATGATCTCCACGATGACCGTGCGGGTCGACCGGCTGGTCGCGGCGGCCCCGGTCGGGTTCACGCTGGCCACCGAGGTCGCCGACTGGCTGGTCCGCAAGGGCGTGCCGTTCCGCGAGGCGCACGAGGTCACCGGCCGGCTGGTCGCGCTCTGCGTGGCCCGCGAGTGCGCGCTCGACGAGGTGAGCGACGACGAGCTGGCGCTGATCAGCGAGCATCTCGACCCCTCGGTGCGCGACGTGCTCTCGGTGCGCTCGGCGCTGGCCGCCCGCACCACGCCCGGCTCCACCGGCCCGGGCCCGGTCGCCGACCAGCTCGCCGCCGTCGTGGACAAGCTGGACGGATGGCGGGAATGGGCGACCGCACGCGTCGTGCCCCGCTGACCTCGCTGCGGAGCCTGCTCGCCAGCCCGGTGCTGCCGGCGGCGCGCGGCCTGCTGGGGTGCGCGCTCTCCGCCGGCGGCGTGACGGTCCGCATCACCGAGGTCGAGGCATACGCGGGTACGGCCGGCGACCCCGCCTCCCACGCCCACCGCGGCCGGACCCCGCGCAACGCCGTCATGTTCGGCCCGGCCGGGCACCTCTACGTGTACTTCACCTACGGCATGCACTGGTGCGCCAACGTGGTCACCGGCGTCGAGGGCGAGGCTTCGGCGGTACTCCTGCGCGCCGGCTCGGTGGTGTCCGGCCTGGAGGTGGCCCGCCTGCGGCGCCGCTCCACTGTGGACCGCGACCTGGCCCGGGGCCCGGCCCGGCTCTGCCAGGCGCTCGGCATCGACGGCACCGCGTACGGCACAGACCTGCTCGGCACCGGCCCGGTCCAGCTCCGCCCACCGGCGGTACCGGTGCCGGACGCCCAGATCGCGGCCGGCCCGCGGGTCGGCGTGACCGGCGCCCACGACCGCGAGTGGCGCTTCTGGATCGCCGGCGACCCGACGGTCAGCGCCTACCGCCGCCACGTCCCCCGCAAAGGCCCTGGCCAGCTCTAGAGACCTTCGCGGTCGGCCGGGTCGCCCCGCGGGCAAGGGCTTTGTCGGGGACATGGCCCCTTGCGGCCGCTTTGAACGGGCTACGTCCCCGACATCGCCCGTGCAGGGGCCGCTGCGGGCCATGACTAGCGGTGGTTTGTTAACTTCAGGGTGGAATGTACAGGTTTAGTGGGTGTCCAT